>DATJDO010000225.1:0-3450 GCA_035497375.1 Chitinophagaceae bacterium
TGTTGGCCATCAGGTTGGCCCAGTTGATGATCTTGTTAGCCTCTTCTTTACTGAGTTTTGCTTCTTTGTGCATCCAGGTATAGCTGGCCAGCGGCATTTCTCCTTCTGTCACTTCTCCTGAAATTTCGTTCAGCTTCTTGATCTTCCTTTTCAGTTTATAGGCACCGAATTCCGAGAAGTTCAGCTCTCCTTTGCCCTCTTCTACATGATGGTTCAGCCACCAGTACACGGGTTGTATATAGGAGTACCAGGGATACTCTGTATTGTTGCTGTGGCAATCGTAGCAGGCTTTGCGCAGGATGAGCTGAATGTCTTCCGGAACGCGCATGGATACTGCAATGTCGTTGGGCTGGCTGGCAACACTTTTGTTTTGCGCAGGGCGGATAAACTGTATAACGATGAGTGCGATCAGCAGCACGATTCCTGTCTTTCGGAGCATAAGTCAAATGAATGAGGTACTGCAAACATAATATGAATAGACGATCCTCGTGTAGCGGTGTCAAAAAAATCATACAGCAGCAACCAGACGCTGCCTGCGGAATACTATATTTGCGCTTCAATCTATAAAATGGCTGTTCAAATAGAAATCATCAACCAATCGCGGCATGCGCTGCCGGAATACCAGACTTCAGGTTCTGCCGGAATGGACCTCAGGGCCAATCTCTCTGAAGACATTGTTTTGCAGCCTATGGAGCGTAAACTGGTGCCCACCGGTTTGTTCATTGCCCTGCCCGAAGGTTATGAAGCACAGATCCGGCCCCGCAGTGGTTTATCGATCAAACGCGGACTGACTTTGGTGAATGCCGTCGGTACGATAGACAGCGACTACCGTGGCGAGCTGATGGTACCGGTGATCAACCTTTCTGCGGAAACGCAGGTGATAGAAGATGGTGAGCGTATTGCGCAGATGGTCATTGCCCGTTATGAGCAGGCTGCATTCTCACTTGTCGATACCTTAAGTGAAACGGTACGCGGAGCCGGTGGCTTTGGCAGTTCCGGGACAAAATAGACCGCTGATGAAAAAAATTACAATAGCAATAGACGGGTTTTCTTCCTGTGGTAAAAGCACTATGGCCAAGCAACTGGCCGCAGAGCTGGGTTATGCCTTTGTAGACAGCGGGGCCATGTACCGGGCCATTACGCTGTATTTTTTACAGCATCAGGTAGACTGTCATGATGAGGCACAGGTGCGGCAAGCCCTGGACCATATAACACTTTCCTTTGTATGGAACCAGGACAGCCAGCAGTCGGACATTATGCTGAATGGGGTAGTGGTGGCTGCAGAAATCCGTGAAATGCAGGTGGCTATGAAGGTCAGCGAGGTAGCGGCTTTGGTGCCGGTACGTCGTTTTGCTGTGGCCCAGCAACAACAAATGGGGCTGGAGAAAGGCATTGTGATGGATGGCCGCGATGTGGGTACCGTGGTGTTTCCCGATGCTGAATTGAAAATATTTGTGACGGCCAGCATTGAAGTGCGTACACAACGCCGCTATGATGAGCTGAAACTGAAAGACCCGCATATCACTATGGACGAGGTGCGCAGCAACCTGCTGGCCCGCGACTATACCGACAGTACACGCAAAGAAGGACCGCTGCGCCAGGCTGAAGATGCGGTATTGCTGGACAACAGTCATATGAACCGCGAGGAACAATTGCAATTGGTGCTGCACTGGGCCAGGGCAAAGATGGGCATCTCCTGAGGATAATTAACCCCTCAGTCCTTCGGACAGCTCCCCTGGCAGGGGAGTACATGCTCCGGAATGGTGTGTTTCTGCATAATAAGTTCCTGTCGTAAATAACTCAGAAAGATGGCCCTTGCCCGCAAGGCATAGGTTTGGACTACTCTTTTCAGATTATCCATCACTCAGGGCTGCATTATGATCAGCGGCATCTCTTCCCCTTTTAGGGGAAGTCCGCACGGCGGGATGGGGTGGTGGTGCAACCTGTTGCAAAAAAGAGCCCGGGAATACGATCCCGGGCTCTTTTTTATATTTTGCTTCTTAAACTTTTAGATAGCGGTATAACCACCATCGACCAGGTAGTAAGCGCCGGTCATAAAAGAAGATTTGTCCGAGCTCAGGAATAAGACCAGTTCCGCCACTTCTTCCGGTTGTCCGAGCCTGCCGATAGGGTGTTTCGCTACCAGTGCTTCTTTCATAGCGCCGCTGGCACTTTCCAGCAAAGGTGTTTCTATGTAGCCGGGCCCTACCGCATTGCAACGGATGTTTTTCTGCCCGTATTCTGCACCGATATTCTTCGTTAGCCCCACTACGGCATGCTTGGCTGCTGTGTAGGCCGAAGACAGGGGAGCTGCAACGGTACCGTGTATGGAAGCAATGTTTACAATTACCCCTCCACCGTTTTTCTCCATTTGCTGCAACTCATATTTACAACCGTAAAACACGCCGTCCAGGTTTACATTCAATACCTTTTTCCAGCTGTCTATACTGTACTCTCCTGTCAGTTTTTGCTCACCACCGATCCCTGCATTGTTGCAGGCAATGTTGAGCCGGCCATATATTGCTGCCGTCTGGCCGACCAGCCTTTCCACATCTTCGGGGTTTGAAGTGTCCGCTTTCACAAAAGACGCTTCCCCACCTGCGGACTTTATTTCTTCCACCACTTGTTGACCATGCCCCTCGTTGATGTCCGACACAATCACTTTAGCGCCTTCTTTGGCGTATAGTACTGCAATAGCGCGTCCGATTCCTGAACCTGCGCCGGTAACCAGAGCCACCTTGTTTTCTAAAATGCCCATAATACAGATTTTTGAGTTTTATGCCTGATTGGCATCATGCAAATTACTGCACCCCATCTGCAAGGACTGTTAAGGATATATTGAAATACAGGTAGTTGTGGTACCGTATTGTATACCAGCCGGTCTTGAAAGAAGGCATAACAAAGCCGCCTCCCTGCAGGGGAGGCGGCTTTTATTTTCTGCTGCACTTTAGGGTGCGACTAGAATCCTTTCTTGGCTACGCCGTCGGCGATAGCTTTCAATGCGTTGGTTTCGCTGAGGATGGCAGCCATTTTATTGCCTTTACCATCGTTGCCCGAAGCCATATATCCGCCACGTGCAGTTTTGGAAATCACAGCATCCTGCATGGGTACATTTTTTTCTTTAGTCTTCAGGCAATACGCCTTGATCATTTTACTTGTGTCCATAAGTTCAAAAATTTTGATTGTTAATAAAGCGGTTGAATATCAGTTCAGGCTACAAATAAAGGGTATTTCAATCAGAATAGCCTACAGATTTGAAAATAAATAACGACACACATCAAATTGTGTATTATTTGTGTATTAAATTTTAAATGTTACCAGACTGCTTTTTTATTTTGTTTACAATGTCCCATACTGTCACTCCTACACTTACCGATATATTCAGTGAATGTTTGCTGCCCCATTGCGGGATTTCAATGACGGCCTGACTAAGACTGAGGGCTGTATCGC
>DATJDO010000226.1:0-5905 GCA_035497375.1 Chitinophagaceae bacterium
GGCGACTTCCTGAGTGTACGGGGAAAGGCGGCATTGAATACCTCTATAGATCCGGGCGGCAGCCTGTCGCTCAATGGCTTATATGAGTTGTATTCGGGTGCCTATCAACTGAACTACAACCTCATCAAACGTAAGTTTGAAATCCAGAAAGGCAGCACTATCACCTTTGCCGGTGACCCCCTGAATGCAGAAATGAATGTAACGGCAGTCTACAAAGCCAATGTTGCCCCTTACGACCTCGTCGAACGCCAGGTACCAGACGCCTCACAGCTGATCTACTACCGTCAGGCTTTGCCTTTTAATGTACAGCTCATGATGCAGGGACCGCTACTGCTGCCCGATCTGAGCTTTGACATTGTACTGCCGGAGAATAACACCTACCGCCTGTCTTCAGATGCGGTACAACTGGTTCAGGCAAAACTCAGTCAATTGCGTACCGACACCTCCGAGCTGAACAAGCAAGTCTTTGCCTTGCTGATCCTGAAGCGCTTCATTACAGATGATCCGTTCTCATCCGGCAGCGGGGGCGGGGCAGAGTTTGCCGCCAAACAAAGTGTGAGCCGCTTCCTGGGCGAGCAGCTGAACCAGTTTGCCAACCAGCTGATCAATGGCGTGGACCTGGCCGTAGACCTGGCGTCTACAGAAGACTACACTACCGGGCAGAGAAGGGAAAGGACCGACCTGAATGTGGCGGCCTCGAAACGCCTGTTCAACGACCGCCTGAAAGTGACCATCGGCAATAATTTTGAACTTGAAGGCCCACAGACAAAAAACACGGACCCGAACAGTTCTCTTATACCAGGAAACCTGGCAGTAGACTACAGCCTGTCCGCAGACAACCGGTATATGGTAAGAGCATACCGGCAAAACCAGGACCAGGGTGTCATACAGGGATTTGTAACAGAGACAGGCGTGAACTTTATCGTCAGTTATGATTATAACCGTTTCCGCAACCTGTTCATCCGGAAAAAAGTACTGGAGATGAGGAGAAAACAAAGACAACAACAAAACACAACAGCAAAATAAATGCCGTTAAAAAACTTATACACCACCCCTTTGCTGTTACTGGCTGCAGTACTGTTGCTATCGGCCTGCAGCAATACAAAAAAGTTACCTGAGGGTGATTCCCTTTATCTGGGCAGCAGCATCCGCATCACGGACAAAGCAGCAACGAAGAAAGAACGGAAGTTTCTGAAAAAAGAACTGAACGGCGTGGTAAGGCCCGTGCCCAATAAGAAAACCCTGGGCATGCGCATCAAACTCCGCATGTACAATTTTGCAGGAGAGCCCAAAAAGCCGAAAGGATTCAAAAACTGGTTGCGCAATAAGGTCGGCGAACCTCCTGTGCTGGCCAGCAGTGTCAGCCTGCCGACCAATGAAAAACTACTGCAGAATGTCTTGCAGAACAGGGGTTATTTCTTCAGCCAGGTGCAGGGCACGCTGGAAGTAAAAAAGAAAAAATCGCAAACCTACTTCGATGTCACTACAGGTTACCAGTACATGATACGGGAAACCCATTTCATGGAAGATTCTGCTACTGCCATAGCCCGTGAGATACAGGCTTCTTCATCTAAAACACTGCTGAAAAAAGGCGCGCCGTATAACCTGGATCTCATCAAAGGAGAACGCCTGCGGATCGAAAAGGACCTGAAAGAAAAGGGATATTATTACTTCAAGCCTGACTACCTGTATATCCTGGCCGACACCACAGTTGGGGATCACCAGGTGGATATGCGCATGCGGGTAAAGCGTGACTCGGTACCCGATATGGCTTATAATACATACCGGATCAACGACATCTACCTCTATACCAATTACCAGCTGAACAGGAGTTCTATTGACACCAACCTCAGCACCGCTGTCGAATACAAGGGATTACACATCGTAGACCGGCGTAAAAAATACAGACCTTTCCTGTTCCGCGATATGCTGGTGTTCAGTTCTGGCGACTTGTACAACAGGACGACCCAGAACACTTCTATCAGCAGGCTGATCAACCTGAACACTTTTAAGTTTGTCAAAAACCGCTTCGAGCCGGTGGGCGACAGTATGCTCGATGCCTATTACTATCTGAGTCCTTTTCCCAAAAAGTCATTACGCTTCGAGATCGGGGCCAACACACAGAATGACAGCCGGGCAGGATCGGAAATCAGCGTCAGCTGGCGTAACCGGAATACATTTAAAGCCGCGGAAGAATTCATGGTGAAACTGAACGGCGGCTTTGAATCGCAATACACCGGCATTGCCAAGCAACCCAGCATTTATACCGTGGGCGGACAGATAGGCTTTTCCTTCCCTTACTTTGTGGTGCCTTTTGCGCACATCAGATCGAATAGTGTAGTCGTACCGCGTACTATCGTGAAAGCCCTTTACAGTTATGAGTCGCAGCAGGGCCTGTTGCGGATCAATTCCTACAAACTTTCCTACGGCTACAGCTGGAAAGAAACAATACGTAAAGAACACCAATTGTACCCCATCAATATCAACTATGTCAAAACAGACACGTTCAGCAGCCAGACTACCAATGCTACCTACGCGAACCTTTTGTTTAATGGCCTCATCATCGGCCCTACCTACGAATTTACCTACAATTCACAGGTAGGCTCCAGCAGCCCGGACAATTACTACTTCGACGGCCTGGCAGACTTCTCCGGGGTAATTATAGGAGCGGCGCAACAGGCTGATTATAAAACCAACCCACGCCAAATCCTGGGCCAGAACTATGCGCAATACGCGAAATTCCAGACCGATTTCCGCTACTATCACCGCTACCCCAATGACAACATCTGGGCCAACCGCATACTGATCGGTGCCGGCCTGCCTTACGGCAATTCGGCACAGCTGCCCAACATCAAACAGTTCTTTAGCGGGGGCAACTCCAGCCTCAGGGGTTTTCGTTCGCGCATGATGGGACCGGGTACTTTTAACGAAAAATACCTGGAAGGCACCACGAACTACATCCAGACATTGGGTGATCTGAAACTGGAACTGAATACGGAATGGCGGATCAATGTGTACAAATTTTTCAAGATCGGGGCCTTTGCAGATGCCGGTAATATCTGGCTGTACAACGACAACCCTGCTTTCCCCGGCGGGAAGTTCAGCAGTAAATTCCTGCGCGAACTGGGTGTAGACGTGGGGCTCGGTTTCCGCTTCGATTTCAAGATTCTCCTGCTGAGGCTGGACGCCGCTATACCGGTGCGGAAGCCCTGGCTGCCGGAAGGAGAACGCTGGGTGTTCAAACAGATCGATTTCGGAACACCTGAATGGCGCAGCGACAACCTGATCTTTAACCTGGCTATCGGTTATCCGTTCTGATCCGGACCAAATTGCCCATTTGTCCTTTGCTGTGTTAAAATCGGTAAATTTGTTTACCTAAATTTTTTACAATGCACAACATGAAAGCGCTTCTGTTTGCTTCTGTGCTGCTCTGCACCGCAACAGCCTGCAACAGGAAGGAAAATGACCAGACCGCAGGAAAAGGCGGAAATGCCACATTGATCTGCGTACCGAAACACCACGATGTATCGAAGAATATACTGAATGGAAAAATTTACATTGCGTACAACGTGCAGGATATCCCTTCTTCCTATAACGATTCCGCAGACTGCGTCATGGTAGACGGAGTGCCTACGGCCACCCTCAGCGGCCTGAAAGCGGGCAAATATTACCTGTATGGCACCGGCTTCGACACGTCAATCAGCAAAGCTGTTAAAGGCGGCCTGTCGTACGAGATCAAACAGGAAACCAGCCTCCAGATCACAGTGCCTGTAACGGAGACACATTTATAACAGGCTCAGTACGTTAAAATGTGCAAAAAATGTGGATTTCTTTATATCCGCATAACAATGAAGTATCTTCTTCAAGGATCTTTTTTTATACTTTTGATTAAAACGAAGGAGCTATGTACGACGACGATAATATGGATGATGAGCGCAGCCCGATAGAAGCCCTGATTGAACGTTTTGAAAACATTAAAAACGGGACCGGAGCCGGGATGCTGTACGAAGAGGATTATGAGCGGGTGATTGAATATTATTTTCAGCACAATAATGATACCGACGCCCTTCTGGCCTGCGATATCGGGAAGACTTACTACCCTTTTTCCACCAGCATACTGCTGCTGAAAGCAGAAATCCTGACACAAACACAAAAATACGGACAGGCCTTAAAAACCCTGGATGAACTGGAGCAATATGAACAGGTGAATCTCGGCGCCGTACTCTTGCGGGCAGACATACTGCTCAGCCAGGCCAAGTATGAAAATGCCGCGGCTTACCTGTTGCGCAGCAGCGACAACTTTGAAGGCAGCGAGCGCATTGAAATCCTGCTCGAGCTGGCCGACGTGTACGACGAATGCGAAGAGTATGAAGAGGTGTACAACACGTTGAAGAAAGTACTGCAACTGGACTACAGGAATGACGAGGCTTTACAGAAAGTGAGCTTCTGGGCCGAGTTTACCGGCAAACTGGAAGACAGTGTGGCACTGCATACAAGGCTTACTGAAGAAGATCCCTACAGTACCCTGGCCTGGTTCAACCTTGGCTCTGCTTACCAGGGACTGAAACAATACGAAAATGCGGTCGACGCTTATGAGTACTGTATTGCCATCGATGAAAAATTTGAATTTGCCTACCGCAACCTGGCCGATGCCTTTATGCGCCTGAAGCAATATGACAAAGCGTTGGAGGTGTTGCAAAAGCACCTGGAGATTGGCAAACCTGAAGATGTGATCTTCGAGGCTATGGGCTATTGCTGGGAAAAGCAGAAAGACTTTTCCAGGGCACGCCATTACTACAGGCAAGCCTCAAAGCTCAGCCCGGACGACGATGTGATCTTTTACAAAATAGGGGAAACCTATGCACGGGAACACGACTGGGAAAAAGCAGTAAAGTCCTATTCGGTAGCCTTAAACATCAATAAAGAAAATGCTACTTATTGCATGGCCATCGGTAATTGCCTGATGGAAATGAATGCCACAAACGACGCCTTGCTCTGTTACCTGAACGCGGTACGCTTAAAACCTTCCGTAAAAGTAACCTGGCTGGCATTGATCCGTGGTTTGTATGCTGCCGGACATTATGAAGAAGCCCTCACGCAAATTGATGTAGCCCGCGGCAATTGTGGCGACAAGGCAGACTTTGACTACCTGCAGGCAGCGGTACTCTTTGAAATGGGTAAGACTAAAGAGGCCCTCATCCAATTGGAAAACGGTCTGCAGGACAGTGTGGCCAAACTGAAGATTTTCACCCAGCTGAACCGCGACTTTATCAAACGGAATGCGGTGGCAGAACTGATTGCCAAATACAAGAAAAAATAAAAAAGCTGCTCCGGCAGCTTTTTTTATGCATTTTTGGGCTGTGTTAACAGCGATGCAAACAAGGATACCAGCAGCACACTCCCGACAATGCTCAGGGAAAGCGGGGAGGAAATATGCACTACAGGTGAAATAATCATCTTGACGCCAATAAACGAGAGAATAACAGCAAGCCCGTATTTCAGCTTACTGAATTTGTGCATAAAGTTGGCCAGCAGGAAGTACAGGGCACGCAGGCCCAGGATCGCGAAGATATTGGACGTGTACAGGATAAAAGGATCGTTTGGTGCAATCGCGAATATGGCCGGGATAGAATCGACGGCAAAAAGCAAGTCGGTAAATTCGATTACTGCCAGCACTACGAACAGAGGGGTCGCCATTTTCACTCCATTCTCTTTTGTAAAAAACTTGTCACCGTCATAACGCTCACTCACAGAAAACAGGCGGTGAACAAGCCGCGCGCCGGGGCTTTTATTGAAGTCTTTGTTTTCGTCGACCTCATGCTTGGCAAACCAGGACTTAATCCCCGCGTACAGCAGGAAAATACCAAACAGGAACAACAGCACATTGACATTGAATGTGCGGCCG
>DATJDO010000227.1:0-2700 GCA_035497375.1 Chitinophagaceae bacterium
TGCGGGTAATGTACTGCTCAAAAAGATAAAGATAGCAACCATCGCCACTGCAGGTTTGTGCGTACTGCTTGCGGTAGGTGGGCAAATGTTCTTTGACTTCAGGGGTGAAGGTGATGCCGCACTGGCTGAACAATTTGCCAAGAGTGCCGGCAATCCCCAGGTAGGCCAGCAGGTGGTGAAAGCATTAATGGACGACCGCGCCTCTATGGCCATGAGCAGCGGACTGATGAGCGCCTTGTTTATCGTGGCTGCCGCGGGTCTGGTCTGGGCCTTTAGTAAAAACAAACTTAAAAAAGAAATGTTGATCGGTGGTCTGGCCCTGTTGGTGGCTCTGGACCTCATCCCTACCGCTCGCAAATACCTCAATGACAAAAATTTTACAGACGTATCTGATTACGAAGCCCAGTTCAACCCCAGGCCGGTAGATGTGGAGATACTCAAAGATAAAGACCCTTACTACCGTGTGCTTGACCTTAGCCGTAATACATACAATGATGCGGTACAATCGTACCACCACAAAGTCGTGGGTGGGTACAGTGCCGTAAAAATGGAATCTTACCAGGACCTGATTGATGTACATTTAAGCGGCCCCTTCAACAGTGAAGTTCTGAACATGCTCAATACGAAATACATCATCTTCAACGGCGGGCAAAACGGGGAAGCTGTATTCCAGCCTAACCCTGGCGCTGCCGGCAATGCCTGGTTTGTCAGTGCTGTAAAGTATGTAGACAATGCGGATGAAGAAATGAAAAGTATGAACGCCCCCAGCTTGGGTGACACTACAAAAGGAGGATGGAAAGCCACGCAAACGGCAATTATCCGCAAAAACTTTGCTGCACAACTGGGCAATGCCAACAGCTTTGTAAAGGATAGTACCGCCTCTGTAAAACTGGACAAATATGGCCTGAATGAGATCAGTTTTGTATCCAGCAATAATAACCCTGGCCTGGCCGTATTCTCTGACGTTTACTACGACAAAGGCTGGAAAGCTTATGTAGACGGCAAAGAAACACCAATTGTAAAAGCCGATTATATTTTACGAGCCGTACAGCTACCTGCAGGCAATCATAAGATCGAATTCAAATTCCACCCCGATACCTATTACAATTACAACAGTTACGCAATGATCAGCAGTATCCTGCTGTACCTGCTGTTTGGCGCAGCTCTGTTTATGGCGTTCCGCAAACCTAAAGCAGATAACGAGGCCGTACCGCAAAAAGAAAGCATTAAGTAAAACAGGAAGCATTGGCGGGCATACTAAGCAATACTATCAGGAGAGCCCTGCGCCTGCGCAGGGAAATGAGCCTCGGTTTTTATATGACCGATTTTCTGTTCCGGAAAATATTGCGGCAAAACACAGGGGTCTCCTGGGCCTTGCACCATACGAGCACCATCCACTGTGCAGACAAGATTGTGAGAGGTGCAGGAGTCTTTCCCGGCGATTCTCCGGGCGTATACATTAATGCGATCAATGGCATCCACATCGGAGACCATACCAATATTGGCCCCGATGTAGGCTTATTGTCGGCCAACCATAATTTTGTAGACAACAGTGTTTATGATCCTGCCGAGCCGATCCGCATCGGCAGGCATTGCTGGATCGGCAAAGGAGCTTCCGTATTGCCGGGCGTAGAGCTGGGCGATTTTACGATTGTCGGTGCTGGCGCGGTCGTCAGCAGAAGTTTCATTGAAGGCTATTGCGTGATCGCAGGTAATCCTGCACGGAAAATAAGGGAACTCAACCAACAAGATTGCAGCAGATTTGCAGGAAAAAAACAAACATCGTAACACTTCTGTAGCCGGTAGCTCGCTGTACCTTTTTGCAGCAAAGTTCTTCCCGGCGCTCGCCATTTTCCTGGCAGTGCTCTACTGTGCGCATATACTGGATACAGTGGAATATGCCCGGTATCAGAACTTCTGGACCCAGCTGATCTTCCTCAGTGCTGTGGCCTGTGTCGGGTTCCCGGCATTTATCATCACCTTTTCCGGTGCTACGGCAGCATCCCTGCTCAGGGAGATTCCTGTGAAAAGATATGTGCTGTACCTTTCCGTGCTGATCCTCTTGTCCCTGCTGTTCGGAGCTTTACAGTACCATTATAATGACAGCTCTTTTGCGGCAAGCGGAATATTTTTCTTCCTGTATGCCGGCATCGTACTCAGCGACGCCTTGCTGACGGCCTTCAGGGCCTATCGCTGGCTTATCGGCATCAACCTGGTCTATGCGGGTGCTTTCCTGCTGATTCACTACCTGCGGGCCGGCAATGGCCTTACCGCACTGTTGCCGTTGCTGACTACCCTTCTGGCGCTGCGCCTGTTGCTGAACGTGTACAGGATCCGTATGTTGCTGATCACCACAAGCAAGGGTGTGGTCTCACAAAGCGACAATAAGGGAAAATCTGCCCGTACGCTATGGCTGCAGCTTGGCATCAACGACATTATCCAGGTTTTCTTCCGCTGGATCGACAAGTTTATTTTTTCCTTTATACTGGCAGACGAATTGTTTGCGGTTTATACCAATGCGACCATAGAAATCGCTTTTTTGCCCCTGATCTTTTCGGCGGTGAGCAGCGCAGCCATACAACACTGGGCACACCAGCAGGAAGATAAAACAGTACAGGGCCAGATCGACCTGCTGCATTATGCATCTGCTATACTCTCTTCTGTAGTGTTTCCTTTGTTCTTCTTTCTTTTCTTTTTCCG
>DATJDO010000228.1:0-4657 GCA_035497375.1 Chitinophagaceae bacterium
TTACAAAAAGCGGAAGAAAAGCGTAAAAAAGCGGAAGAAAAACAAGCCAGAGCTTTGAAAGAGCATGAGGAAGCACGCAAGAAAGCGGAAACCGAAAGGCTGCGCCTCGAGAATCTGAAAGGTCAGAATATGAATAAATAACAAATCATTATTAAGCTATTGAGGCTGTTATTGGTCTTAAAGCCGGGCACACAACAAGTGCCCGGCTTTTTTGTGATGACCTTCATATCAAAATTCACCAGAGTGCGCTATTTTGCAGGTGCTGTGAAGAAAAAATACTCATTCCTGCTGATACTGGCATGCTGCCTGTTGGGTGCTTCTCTGCCTGCCGAAGCACAAGGCCAGTATGATGACGAGCATTTGCTGCCCGCCATCGTGGTGGGCAACGATACGTTTCCCATTATCTACCTGAATGAAGTACTGGTCTACGAGCAGCTGACAGCGGCACAGCGCCGCAGGCTCAACAGGCAGGCCCGGCGCGATGAACGCCGCCAGGAGAAATACGATGCTGCCTATGCCCGCCTGCGTTACAACGTGTACAAAGTATATCCTTATGCCAATGTAGCTGCAGTACTGCTAAAGGATGTACATGCCAACCTGGCCAAAATGCCGGATAAAAAGGACCAGAAAAAATACCTGGGCAAGATTGAAAAAGAGCTGAATAAGCGCTTTAAAGGTGAATTGCAGGAATTTACGATATCGCAAGGTATTGTGCTGGTAAAGCTCATCAACCGCCAGACCGGCAGGAGCTGCTTCGATATCATCCAGGAAGTAAAAGGCGGCTTTAACGCTGTGGTCTGGCAAGGTATAGCCCTGGTGTTCAACAACAACCTGAAGCGGGAATATGAACCCAACGACAGGGACAAGGATATAGAAGGCATTGTGCTGGAGCTGGAGGCCAATGCACGCGCGGCAAAAAGAAGCTGATTACCTTTGCAGCCGCTATGATCGATACACATACCCACCTTTACGATGACGCAACGCCGATGGCGCAGGACGAGCACATACAGCGCGCTCTTGCGGCCGGAGTGCATAAAATGTATATGCCCAACTGCGACAGCAGCACGATTGACGGCATGATGCAGATTGCAAAGCGCTTCCCGCAGCATTGCTTTCCGATGATGGGCCTGCACCCCTGTTATGTGAAAGAAAATTACAGGGAAGAACTGGCTGTAGTCGAAAAGTACCTTGCAGGACATCCTTTCAGCGGTGTAGGAGAGGTGGGGCTTGATTTTTACTGGGACCAGACCTTTGCCAAAGAACAAAAGATCGCTTTTGAACAACAAATTGACTGGGCGCTGGCGTATCAGTTACCGGTCATTATCCATAGCCGCTCTTCCACACAGGAATGCCTGGACATTATCAAACGCAAGCAAAAAGGCGACCTTGTGGCGATCTTCCATTGCTTCAGCGGTACGCCGGAGCAGGCCCAGCGGGTAGCTGCTATGGGTTGCTACGTAGGCATCGGCGGTGTAGTGACGTTTAAGACCTCCAACCTGCCCGAAGTACTGCGCGCCATCAGCCTGGAGCATGTGGTGCTGGAGACCGATGCGCCTTACCTGGCGCCCGTCCCGTACCGGGGCAAAAAGAACGAAAGTACTTACCTCCCGCTGATTGCAGATAAGATTGCGACAGTCTATGAGGTACCCCTTGCCGAGGTGGAACGGGTGACCACAGAAAATGCTGAAAAAATTTTTCGATAACAAATCAATTCATTGCTTACATTTGCAGCCCTTCGCTCAGCGAGCAATATACGGAGACGTGTCCGAGTGGCTGAAGGAGCACGCCTGGAAAGTGTGTATACGGGCAACCGTATCGGGGGTTCGAATCCGCCCGTCTCCGCAACAGTCCGAAATCCTTTATAGTAAAGGGTTTCGGACTGTATCAAAAAAAGAACTTGTGTATCAATAGTCATTAGGACTATGACACAAGAAAAAAAATTTTTTACCCCGATTCTCAGAACTTATAAAGAAGATATAAGTAAAAGGTGGCGGGTAGAATATTGGTCTCCAACTCACAACGGCCAGCGGGCAGAAAGGGTAGTGCTTTACGGCAATATCAACAAAGGCAAGACTGCCGCGGAGCGCCACAGGATAGCCAAAGAGCTAATCAGCGGTTTGGGCCTGGGAGAGGCCAGACGCGAGAAAAATATCCTTGAAAAGGTTATTGAAATCAACAGTATCCACTGGCGCAAAAAGACCGTATCTACCTACAATACAGTTTCCTCTATCTTTCAAAAATTCTTAGGCAGCACCACGCCTGAACAGGCTACCCTGGAAACGATCAATAAATTTCTGCTCTGGCTACACCGGCAGCAGAAGGGAGGAAACACAATCGAGAAATACCGTAAGCTTTTGTACACCCTGTACGCTTATGCGCAGAGCCAAAAGCTGTGTACTGATAATCCGGTGCAGCTCGTGAAAAGACAAAAGGCACAGCATACATCCTTACAGTTTTTCAGTGACCAGCAGATTGACGCTTTCAAAGGGGCCAATATTGACGAGCAGCTATGGTTGGGCATTAGACTTCTGTTTTACTGCTTTATAAGGCCAGGAGAGCAGCGTCTGCTCAAAATAAGCGACATCAATCTTGAATATGGGTTTATAGAACTGCGCGCGGAAATATCGAAGAACAGGAAAACCCAAAAGGTTTCCATCCCATATACTTTTTTGCAGGAGCTGCAATTTCTGCGCGACTACCCCAACGATTTTTATATACTCAGTAAATCAGGCAGGCCCGGGCAAGTGCCCGTCAGCACAAAATGGCTCAACAACGAACATGCAAAGGTGCTGGATACGCTTAAAATCCGTGGCAGGTATGCTTTTTATTCCTGGAAGCACACTGGAGCCGTAAAAGCTGTACGAAATGGTATAAACCTTAAAGACCTTCAAATGCAGTTGCGGCACCATAGCTTGGATATGGTAAACGAGTATCTAAAGAATTTGGGTGTGATGATGAGCGAGGATTTACGAACTAAATACCCTGTTTTATAAAAGGAAAAAAGAAAAGAAGAAGGGAAATGAAGTGGACTTTTGGACTATTAGCATTAACTAATTGAAAATCAATAATAAAATTAGTCCAAAAGTGTTTTTTGCGGTTTTGGACTGGTTGGGAAAAAGTGGACTGCTTTATCTATATTTGTATATTATGAATAAGAAAATTATTGCTATAGTGATTATATTTTTTCACTCCTTTTTTTCACTGGGTCAGGATACGAGATTGCCTTATCAAATGAAAATCGTACCATTACCGATGCTGCAAGGGATGGTTGTTGAGCTTTGCCGCGTACCAGATACCTCTGTAATGCCTCTGACTGGAACGGGGTGCTTTATTTTTCATAATGACAATTTGTATTTAGTAACCGCGGCCCATGTTGCAAGGTATATGGATTCAAAATCTTTTATTTTCGGGCGGGGGGATTCTGGACATACCGTAAAAGTTTTAATACAAGATATTGATAGCACAAATAAAATTAAATGGGTTCATCATAGTTTGGCTGATATAAGCATATTGAAGGTTAATGCAAGAGGTGAAATGCGGAATAGCATAATGACGATCGCCTTCAATTCAAATATGTTTGAACGGCGACTTGTTGTCCCTGACCCGGGAGTGGAGCTGACCTTACTTGGTTTCCCGTTGGGCCTTGGTATTAATGCGTCGAATGGGAAAAGCAGTACATATTTTTCTGCATTTTCAAAGCGGACTTATGCATCAAGTGGGCTTTTTTCCCACCCCAGAGGTGACAATAACGAAATGAGTAGTTTCTTCTCCCTTCAAGACCCAATTACTCAAGGTTACAGTGGAGGACCTGTGTTTGACATTTCAATTTACAGTGCACTCGATGGAGTTGCTACCGGGAATGGATTAAAATGTTATGGTTTTGCACATGGAACACTTTCTGACAATACGGGTGGCAAAATTGGAGTAGTGACACCCAGCTACTTTCTTTTTGATCTTATTTATTAGTAACATCGGGTACTACGCCAACTTAGTTTATATTGAGTTGTGGACTTTGATATTTATATAACCGAGGGCGGCAGGTGGTACGCGGTGCATGTACGTAGATTGAGCGCAGATAAGGCTTTTGAAACATTCGAAATCAGGACGAGGGTAAAATAGTGTTACCGTGCGGTCAAACCGCCCATTGTTGCGCAGTAAGCGTCTCTTATACAAAGTCCCGGACTACACCATATTGACAGGGTAAATCCGGTATAAAGACACGTTTGAAAAGATCACCTATGCAATACCAAAGCTTTTAAAGCCTGCAAATCACAAATTTGCAGGCTTTTTCTATTAAGCCCCATGATCAGGATTTTTCGGAAAAGATCAAAGTTAAACGGCGTTAAAAATCGCTAAAGAGTGAATCAATGTATGATTGACGATTGCTGCCCTTTTAGCTATAGTATCCTGGAATAGGTATATTTATAATTTAACATTCGATGACTCTTTTTATAGGTACAATCCTGTAATTTTAATTGTAGAGGGCATGAATACCCTCCTCATTTCATAGTGTCATTTATCTCATCTTTTTTAATCACGATTAAAAACAAATGCAATGAAAAAACTGATCATTATTCTATTAGTGGTATTGGGATTTACCACCAGTTTCGCACAATCAAGCCCTGCAGCTAAAAAGCAGGTAGAACAAAAAGCTGCG
>DATJDO010000229.1:0-5489 GCA_035497375.1 Chitinophagaceae bacterium
GCAAAGCCCGTGCAAAAGTCAGCGAGAAGATGAAGAGCAGGCATCCCAGTGCCCCCCATAACGCAACACGGCTTTTCGACAGTTTGCAGCCGCAAAGAACAAGGAGATACAATGCAAGGAGCAATATGGGTGAAATAAACAAGGTTTTGAAAAAAGCCACATCAACCTGGTCGGCAAGACGGATCATGTGGTGCACGATTCCGGAGATGAATACAATGACTGCTGCCAAGCCCTGTGCAACCAGGCTGATCTTAGCCAGCAGCAGCAACAGTAAACCCAGGCAAAGGATCAGGCTCATTGTCAGGCCGGCCACCAGGTTGGTGGCCAGGAACATCAATGGGAAGCTGTGGAAGTAATAGGCGACCAGCGGTGCAACCAATATTTCCGCTGCAATGCTGGCAGCCAGACTTTGAGCCAGGAACGCAAGAATCTTATTTTGAACCGGCCAGAGCGCCAACAGGGGTTTATAAAACAGGATCAATGAAAGCACAGCAACAAAGGACAACTGAAAACCAATACTGAACAGCCACATGGGCTGAACCAGCAGCATCACCACTGCTGTTACAAAAAGCTGGTTTAAGGGATTGTGTTGCCTGCTGCTCATATGACCTGCGGTCAGTATCGTGAACATGGTTGCCGCACGAATGGCTGGCACCGGCAATCCGGCTATGGTAATGTAGAACCAAATGAGCGCTATGGTGGCGGCATGTTGTATCCAGGCATGTTTTCTCAGTCCGAGACGCCTGAAACCGAAGCTGATGGCAAAGAACAGTATCGCTATGTGCGCGCCCGAAATAGAGACAATATGTATGATGCCGGTATCGGAATAAGCCTGTCGCATATCAGGATCGATGTTCCGCTCATCACCCACCAGCATGGCTTCCAGCAGTGCTGCAGCCGTATGATCAGGGATATAGCGTTTGATGATCGACAGGCTCCGTTGTCGCAGTTGCTCCGGGATGGGAACTGAGGATGGGGCTTGCCTGCCCCAGACGACAACACGATCTGTAAACTGCTGCAGGTGTATATTTTTTCTGCGGCAATACCGGGGATAATTGAGCCCGAAAGGATTTCCGGCACTTTGTATGGGCTGCCACTCATGGGGTATCAGTATGGTGTCTCCCTTATTCAGCTGCAGGGAGTCCTGCGTTTTATAGAGATAGACCAATGCATTGCCGGAAGCAGGCACAGCACCTTCTGGCCCCAGAACCAGCACCGCGGATACTTCAATTTTCAAGGTAGACTGCTTCTGCCGGGGTTGTTGCCGGACAACACCCATTAACTGCTGTGTAGCAACTGTCTTCTTTCCCATCCAGTAGGGGCACCGGCTATCGTCGCTTGCATAGCACAACAGGATACCCATTCCTACCAAAAGCAGTTGCAGTACAAAAGCGGGAGCCCAGTTCCTTATTTTTAAGAAGTGTAACGTTGCATATCCTGCAAGCAAGACGATTATGCAGAGTATTGCGATAGACCAATTTGCAGGAATGACAGGATACCCCTGGTCATAAAGTACAATCCCTACGACCAAAGGAATCAGCACACGGAGCGCGGGTACATATTCCCAGAGGACAGCTTTATTCCTGAACGCCATAAACATAAGGCCAAGCCCCGAAACAGGTAGCTTTGCCCATACAATATAATTTTTTTCATCTTAAATATTGCAGCTTTGCGAGAAACTCTGATTATTTTCGCAACATCTTCGAAAAAGACGTTCTCCATGCGCACACCGTATTACGTTATTGTCATATTCTTTTTTAGCCTCATTACCGCCTGCAATACAGAATCAACCCCGAAAACCCACGGGCCTATTGTATTCGGGGATTCCTCCCTGATCGTAACGGAACACGACCCTAAATACCTGGGTAATAATACTCCTGATTTTGTACCACAAGCGGCACCCCTTACTGCAGACACTGTAAAGACAGAGACGCCCAGGCAAATTGACACCCCTAAAGTAACGAAGGTTCCGGAACCGCAACCGGCAACAGTACCAGCACCAGCAAGAAGTGGCAATGGCCTGCAAGCTCCGTTCAAACCACTCGCCATATTTATAGAAGGAGTAGAAGCAAAACCTGCCCGGAATGTGAATTGGGACCGTGCCACAGGCGCGTCCTTTACCTGGAGCAAAGGAGAACTGAACAATAAGCCTATAAGTGTAAGCGGTGCAACAGCAAACAAAGTAATGCAGCGCTACCAGACAGTAATCTCCCTGCAACTACCCTCCGGAAAAACGGTGAAACTACCGGGCTTCCCGGTGTATACTGCTCAATGGCAGACCTTAAAGCGCTCCAATAGCCAATTCCTCACAGCAGGGCTGGCCGATAGGCAACTGCGCTACGAGAGCAGGTTTTCTCCTGCCGCGCTGAGAAATGCTGTGCAGAAGCTGGCACGCAGCAGCAGGATGAACCGCAAGGAAGAGGAACAACTGTTGCGTTCTGTAAAAAATGTACGGTCCGCAGACCAGGCTCCGCTGGACATTGTCCTGCAAAGCGTGGTCTGGAAGATCAGTGCTGATGACGCTAAAGGCCGTGAGATCGAACGCGAGGTTCGTGTGGATATCAACCGTTAATTACTCAGCTACGGCAATACATTTCAATTCTATCGCAATCGGGGTAGGCAATGCATTGATCGAACAGGTGGTGCGGCAGGGTTGATTGTCTTTAAAATATTCGGCATAGACCCTGTTGTACGTCTGAAAATCGCGTTTCATATCTACCAGGAATACGGTGACATCTACCAGTTTATCCCAGCTGCTGCCAGATTCTTCCAATACGAGTTTCACATTATCAAATACGCTTCTGCACTGGGCTTCGAAATCAAAGTGCACATAATTACCGTATTTATCCAGGGTAAGGCCTGGAATTTCATCCGTACCCGCTTTGCGTGGGCCGATGCCGGACAGAAAGAGCAGTCCGCCTGCTTTGCGTGCATGTGGATATAAACCTACCGGCTTGGGTGCATTATCGATTACTATTTTCTCAGACATACGTATTTGAATCTTGAAGGTGCAAGTTAGCAATAGTTGCCTAAATCGCATTCCCTTGCCGGAGTGTTCCTGTAGCAGGTCTGCCGGGGATACATGCTTCCTAACTAATCAGTACATTTGACCTGTATTCCTATGAACAGTTTTGGCAGAAAATTCCGCGTCCATATTTTCGGAGAATCCCACGGGGAGAACCTGGGTATCATCATTGATGGCTGCCCTCCCGGCATCGCTGTTGAACCTGCAGATTTCGATGCTGATCTTCAGCGCAGGAAAGCAGGTGCTGCCGGCACCACCCCACGCAGGGAAGAAGACAAACCCAGGATCATCAGCGGCTTGTTCAATGGCTACACCACCGGTGCACCCCTGACGATCATCTTCGAAAACACCAATACACAATCCAAAGACTACGAGGCATTGCGCAATACCCCCCGACCGGGCCATGCCGATTTTGTGCTGGATAAAAAGTTTCATTCCTACAACGATTACAGGGGCGGAGGCCATTCTTCCGGCAGGCTGACGCTTGCCCTGGTGGCGGCAGGGGTGGTGGCCAAAAAAATTATGGCCCCGGCAACAATACTGGCCTATTTATCTGAAGCAGGTGGTAATACTGATATTGAACAGGCCATCGCAAAAGCCATAACAGACCAGGACAGTATAGGTGGTATCGTACGCTGTAGTGTACAAGGCCTTCCTGTAGGACTCGGAGAACCTTTTTTTGATTCGGCAGAATCGGTGATCAGCCACCTTATTTTTTCTATTCCCGCGGTGAAAGGTATTTCCTTCGGCGCAGGCTTTGCTGCGGCAAAAATGACCGGCAGCCAACACAACGATGCCCTGATCAACCAAGAAGGCAAAACGGCTACGAATCACGCAGGCGGCATTAACGGCGGCATCAGCAACGGCAATGAACTTTGGTTTGACATCGCCGTCAAACCGACCAGCAGTACGCCTAAAGAACAGATGACCTGGAACAAAGAAAGCGCATCTGTGGAGGCCTTACAAATAAAAGGGCGACACGATCTGTGTGTCGCCCTCAGGGTGCCTGTAGTAGCAGAAGCCACCGCAGCCATAGCGCTGGCAGACCTGAAATGTCTATTGTAATACGGTCTTGATGCTTGCGCTTCCTTCTTTGCCCTCTACCTTAACAAAGTAAATGCCCTTGGCATAAGAGCTCAGGTTAAGCGGCAGCATATTCTGCCCGCTATTGACCTTCCAGTCCTGGCTGCTGAGTATCCTGCCCGACATATCGGATACCGATACCAGGAGCTGATCATTGTGCGCTGCAAGGTAGTCGAGTGTAAAGTTCCCTTCATTGGGGTTGGGGAACAGTACACAATCCAGTTTTTCCTTTCCTGTGTAAGTGATCACACTGAGTTCGGTCAGTAACTGGCGTATCGCCTGGTAGGCATTGATCTTTCCGTGTCCCCAGATATTGTTTCCTGCAGCAGGAAGTGCGCCGGTATATTTGTCCTTTATCGCTGTTGCAAATAAAATCTCTTTTACGCGCTCAGGTGAGAGCGTGGGGTCACGCTGCAGTAAAAGGGCCACAACACCTGCGGCCATTGGAGATGCAGCAGATGTGCCCGAGAAAACACCATAATAGAAATCTTTTCCGCTTGGAGCGTCAGTGTATTTATGCGTCAGATAAAATCGTTGGCTGCCTGCAGCAGTATAAGCCGGGTTATGGGAATTCATGCTGGACAGCACCACCATGCCCGGAGCAGCTATATCGGGTTTGATACGGCCATCAACATAAGGTCCGTGACTGGAAAACAAGGCAATAGAGTCCCTGACATAGCCTGATGAGACGGCAAGGGTGCCGCCCAGGATGTTTTTAAAAGTGGTCTTTGTTGTGAAGGCGGCCACAAGTAAGGTTTTTTCCCCTGCTCCCATATCACTGATAGTCGTAGCGGTGTTGCCGCCCGTAGCCCCCGGAATACCCAGGTCAGCAAATTCCGAACTGAATCCATAAGTATAACCGTAGTAATAATACTCGTTCCACATATCGATACTGCCGCTCTTGCCGGTAACGCTAAGGCCAACGCTGTCTTTTGCTTTATTATAGACGCTGATTGTCACCCTGGGCTTCAGGTTATATTCCGCGTCGGAAGTGATCGTTTCGACAAAGCAGGTATCCAGGCCGTTTGCCGAGATCAGCGTGTCGTAAGTAATACCGTTATCGATACAGATTTCATTTGTTGTACTGCCTTCTATCCCTTTACTGAACAGAGAAGTTTTGACACAAAATTTTTCTGCGGTATCACCCCATATATCAATCCAGGTCCTTTTATACCCGGGAGCAGAGAAGGTAAGAAAAGTATTGACAACAGTATCGGCAGGGGTAAATGTTTTAGCCATGTGGATTTTATCTTCCCCGTCATTCCCGGCACTCATGACGATAATTTTGCCATTGCCTGCAAGCGCGTCAAATGCCTGGTTGACCAAAGAACTGCCATCATGAGGGCCGGACTGCGAACCCCAGCTTATATTGACCACAATG
>DATJDO010000230.1:0-2655 GCA_035497375.1 Chitinophagaceae bacterium
TGCTGTGACTTTTTTTTAGATGCTCCGGGTAATGCTCGAAGGCCAGATCGTGTATCACGAGACAAGACGGTACCTTAGTAGATAAAGAAGTAAAACCGTCAGGGCTCAGGAAAACATCAGCTTTGTACTTACGCAATACAAAAGCGACACTCCAATCCAGCCAGAGGTAAAAAAGGACAGGGTGCCTGGCCGGAGGCCCGATGACCACGGGAGTCACATTGTCGCCGAAAATAAAAGATTCATCGTAGGGACGGTCAAAGATGAAGATAAACTCATGTTCCGGATGATCGTGCACCAGCTGTTTCAGCGTTTGGTATGCAAACCAGCCAATCCCTTCCAGTCTTCCTTTGAGTAATAATCTTGTATTGACCGCTATCTTCATATTATTGCGTGCAAAAGTATATTTTTACTTCCTGTTTTCTACGCAAATATTCCAGCTTTTTCAGTGCGCCAGCAATTAGTCAAAAATCTCCTGTTCGTTCTTGTGGTCAATGTGCTGGTAAAAGCCGTGTGGATTTTTATGATTGACCGTAATGTTCAGATCAGGGTAGGCTATGCCAGTTATGGGGCCTACCAGGCTTTATTTAACCTCGGTCTGATCTTTCAGATTCTGCTCGATTTTGGCCTGACGCAATACAACAGCCGGGAAGTGGCTACAGATCCCAAGCGCATCCGGGTGCTGTTTTCTTCGATGTTGTGGACGCGGATACTGCTTTCCGTACTGTATGTCGCCATCGTATTGCTGATCGGTTTTGCATTCGGCTACCGCGCGGCACAGTTATTATTGCTGGCCGGAGTGTTGTTCATACAGGTGTTTAGTTCCATGCTGGTGTTCCTGCGCAGCAATGTGGCGGCCCTACATTATTTCCGCACAGATGGGGTATTGGCAGTGATCGACCGTTTGCTGATGATCGGGGTTTGTGGCGTATTGCTTCTGGTGCCACGCTGGTCTGCACAGTTCCGTATAGAATGGTTTGTGTGGAGTCAGATCCTGTGCTATGCTGCAGCGGTATTGATTGCATTGATTGTATTGCTGAAACTGACGCCGGTTCCGGTGCATTTTTCCATACGGCCGAAGATGATCCGCAAGGTAATGCGGGAGAGTGCTCCCTACGCATTGCTGGTGTTCCTGATGTCCGTGTATATGCGTTCCGATGCCGTGCTGATCGAGCGCTTGTGCGGAGCTGCAGGAAAAGTCCAGGCCGGTATTTATGCTTCTGCTTTCCGCCTGCTGGATGTGGCTAATATTTTCGGTCTGATGTTTGCCGGTATCCTTATGCCAATGTTTGCGCGCATGATTGCCGCCAGAGAAATGGTTGCGCCTGCGATCCGTATTGCAGTCAACATCATGATGCCTGTATCGTTTATTGTGGCGGTAGCCTCTTTGTTTTATGGCAATGAGCTGATGCATCTGCTGTACCACAAGGCTGGGGACTATGAATCGGCGCATGTATTTGCGCTGCTGATGTGGAGTTTCCCGCCGTATTGCCTGATGTATATTTATTCCACTTTACTGACGGCAAACGGCAGCATCCGTTTGCTGAATAAAATTTCTTTGTTTATTGTCGTGTTGAACCTGGGCCTGCACTGTGTTCTGATTCCTGCCTACCAGGCGGAAGGAGCAGCAAAGGCTGTATTGGTCACGGAGTGGACTGTGGCGGCGATCGTGATCGTATCTGCTCACCGGGTATTTGCTTTACCCCATAATTTTAAATGGCTGGCATTGCATCTGGGATATGTTGCCAGCTTGTTTGTATGGGCTTACATCATTACCGCTGTGCCGTTTGCATGGCTATACCAGCTTCTTGTTTTTGTGACGGGCGCAGGCCTGCTGCTCTTCCTGTTCCGCTTCTGGACTATACCTTCTTTATTCCAGTTGATCCGGCAAAAAAATCCCGGGCAATCTTAAGGCGTGGAAGTTTCTGTACCGGTAGTTATTTTTAATAGTCTGTTATATTAATATATAGTATAACTTCGCGTTTAAGTATTGTTCACGATGAAAACAACCTTACCCAACATGATTAAATGCCTGATGACTGTAGCAGTATTGCTCGGTGCTTCTGTCCCGCAAGTTGCGGCGCAGGGGAAAAAATTGAACGTCCTGTTTATCGGGAATAGCTATACCGGCACTAACGACTTGCCCGGCATGACAAAAAATGCTGCTCTTTCGGCAGGTGACACCCTGATTGTCGATAGCTATACCCCTGGCGGTGTTACCCTTAAAACGCATTCTTCGAGTGGCCCTGTTATAACCAAAATCGCCGCCGGTACCTGGAATTATGTCGTGCTACAGGATCAAAGTCAGACCCCTTCTTTGTGGGACGGATGGGTAGATACAGAAGTAAAACCTTATGCCAAAAAGCTGGATTCCATGATCCGTAAAGCCAATAAATGCGGCCGGACTATGTTTTACCAGACCTGGGGTTACCGTGACGGGGATGCTTCCTACTGCAGTGGCTGGCCACCTGTGTGCACCTATGAAGGTATGGACAGTATGCTGAAAAAACGCTACACGGAGATGGCCATAGAGAATAACGCCTTGCTTTCGCCGGTCGGTAGTGTACGCAGAGAAATCAGGACACGCTATCCGGCCATCAATTTATACCAGGCAGATGGCTCGCACCCTACAGGGGTAGGAACTTTTGCTGCGGCAGC
>DATJDO010000231.1:0-2391 GCA_035497375.1 Chitinophagaceae bacterium
GTGCCTGTATGTTGGCTGTAGAGTACCGCCAGCAATTCAACGACGACGTATTCATTGATATGGTTTGCTACCGCCGTTTCGGGCACAACGAAGGCGACGAGCCTAAGTTTACCCAGCCCAACATGTATGGCGTCATCGAAAAACACAAAAACATCCGCGACATCTATGCAGAATTCCTGCTGAACAATGCCGATAAAGAAGCGCAGAACCTGGCCAAAGAACTGGAAAAAACATTCTGGGACGACCTGCAAAAACGCCTGGACGGAGTAAAGCAAAATCCTTTGCCTTACAGCTACCAGGAGCCGGATACGGCTTGGAAGCCGCTGCGCACTGCTACAGATGCTGATTTCGAACAATCACCCGTAACGGCAGTGGCCGCAGACAAAGTGAAAGAAATCTTTGCCGCGATCATGAAAACGCCCGAAGGATTTAAACCCCTGCGTAAGATCGACAAACTGCTGCAGGATAAAGTAAAACTGTTCGAAACCGAAGGCAAGATCGACTGGGCAACCGGCGAATTGCTGGCCTATGCCACACTGCTGGCCGAAGGTCACGATGTGCGCCTCAGCGGTGAAGACGTGAAAAGGGGAACTTTCTCGCATCGTCATGCCGTACTCTACAACGAAACCACCAATGAGCAATACAACCGCCTTACTGTAGCGGCCAAAGACGATGCTCATTTCCATATTTACAACTCCCTGCTCAGTGAATACGCTGTGCTGGGTTTTGAATACGGCTACGCCATGGCCAACCCCAATGCGCTTGCCATCTGGGAAGCACAGTATGGTGATTTCGCCAACGGTGCACAGATCATCATCGATCAGTACCTGACCAGCGGCGAGCAAAAATGGTCTGCCATGAACGGCCTGGTCATGCTGTTGCCTCATGGTTATGAAGGCGGAGGCCCCGAGCACTCCAATGCCCGCCCTGAGCGCTTCCTGCAAATGAGTGCAGAAAACAATATTGCTGTGACCAACATCACCACAGCGGCCAACTTTTTCCATGCCCTGCGTCGCCAGTTGAAATGGGAATTCCGCAAGCCGATGGTGAACTTCTCGCCAAAGGCTAATCTGCGCCATGCGCGTTCCTTCTCTTCGCTGGAAGAGTTTGCAACAGGTGGGTTTAAAGAAGTGATCGACGACCCGATCCTGGAAAAAACGGATAAAGTAAAACGGGTGTTGCTGTGCAGCGGTAAGATGTATTTTGACCTGAGCGAAAAGCAAATTGCCGACAAGCGCAACGATATAGCCATCGTGCGCCTGGAGCAAATCTATCCGCTGCCGGTGAAGCAGCTGGAAGCCCTGAACAAAAAGTACAAGAAAGCAGAATGGCTTTGGGTACAGGAAGAACCCGCCAACATGGGCGCGGCAGCCTTCCTGAAAACCAATTTCGAAGCCTTCCCGATGAAGTACCTGTCCCGCCCGGCCAGCGCCTCTACCGCTACCGGCTTTGGTAAAGTACATACGAAAGAGCAGAACGAACTGATCGAAAAAGCTTTTGCTTAGCTTTTTTATAAACGGATAAGATAAAGGGTGGACATGGCTTCACCCTTTGCTTTATCATAAAATACCACACTATGCGCAATATAAAACTGATCGAAGTACGCTCCGAGATCGGGGCCGGAACCCGCGGTGCCAGCCTGGGTATAGACGCGATTAAGATCGCTGCGCTCGACTTTATGAGTAACTTCTTCGTGAACTTCCCCTCCGAAGTCGTGCCCGATATGAACAACCTGCTGTACGAGCCCGTGGCCTCGCCTTATGCCAAAAGGATCCACGGCGTGCACACCATGTACGAACGCGTATCCACAGCGGTAGCCGATACCATCAAATCCGGTATCTTTCCCGTCGTATTTGCCGGCGACCACAGCACGGCAGGTGGTACCATCGCGGGTATCAAAATGGCCAACCCCAAGCGCAAACTTGGTGTGATCTGGATCGACGCCCATGCCGATATGCACACCCCTTATACCTCTCCTTCCGGCAACATGCACGGCATGCCCCTGGCTACAGCCCTGGGTGTCGACAACCTGGAATGCAAAGTGCACAATCCCGATGCCAAAACGGTGGACATCTGGAACAAGCTGAAAAACATGGGTAAGCTGGAGCCCAAGATCCTGCCCGAAGACCTGGTGTTCATTGCGCTGCGCGATTATGAAAAAGAAGAAGAAGCCTTGTTGAAAAAGCTTGGTATCAAGATCGTTACCGTACAGGAAGTGCGCCGCAAGGGAATTGAAAGCGTCGTGCGCCAGACCCTGGCCCACCTGAGCAAATGCGAAGATATCTACGTGTCTTTCGATGTAGACAGCCTGGACAGCTCTATCTCCCGTGGTACCGGTACGCCCGTCAGCAACGGCCTGAAAGAGCGGGAGGCAGAAGATCTGATCGCGGC
>DATJDO010000232.1:0-16532 GCA_035497375.1 Chitinophagaceae bacterium
CGCTGGAGCGACCAGATTGCCGGGTACATTGCCGCACAGGGTGTCGGTAATGGTGATGCTATTGGCGTCTGGCACGCAAGGGGGCTGAAACTGCATGCATTGATACTGGGCATTGTCAAGTCGGGAGCCGCCTATGTGCCGCTGGACCGGGAGATGCCTGAAGAGCGGCTGCGCGTCGTGATGGAAGAAGTGGGTGCCTCTGCCTGCTTTAGCGACGGTAGCCCTGTTTTATCCTGTCCTGTGTATGCTGTACCAGACTACAGCGAAACGCCTTCCATAACAACACTTCCCCCCGGCCCCCGGCCGGATGACAGGGCTTATGTACTGTATACTTCGGGCAGCACCGGGAAACCAAAAGGGATACCGATATTACACCGGAATATTTGCCACCTGGTGCGTGCGGAGCAAAGTGTACTGAATGTGCTCTCCCAGGATAAAGTGTACCAGGGTTTTTCCGTGTCCTTCGATATGTGGTGCGAAGAGACCTGGATCAGCTTGTTCGCCGGTGCCACTTTGTGGGTGGCCGATGCGATTACCGCCAAGTCTGTAGATGAATTAAGTAATATTCTGAAGCAACAGCACATCACTGTATTGCATGCCGTGCCCAGTCTGCTGGCTGTAATGGACGACGATATTCCCTCCCTGCGTATCATCAATGCAGGAGGAGAAGCGTGTACGGTGCCTGTTTTAAAAAGATGGAGCAAGCCGGGCCAAAATGTTTTTTACAATAGTTATGGCCCCACAGAAACGACAGTCACGGCTACGATGGTTGCATTGCAGCCGGGAGACCCGATAAGTATTGGACTGCCTTTGCCCAATTATAACCTGGCAGTGCTCGATGAAAACCGGAACCTCGTGCCTTTTGGCCAACAGGGTGAACTGGTGATCTCCGGCCCGGGTGTGTGCAGAGGCTATGTGAACAGGCCCGACCTGAGCCGGGAAAAATTTATTGAAAAACCGGCAGCACTTGATCAGCTCCCGGGCGACCGCATCTATTTAAGTGGTGACGCCGTCATTATGAAGCCCGATGGAAGCATAGACTTTCATGGAAGGCTGGATGACCAGGTGAAACTAAGAGGCTATCGCATTGAACTGGGAGAAATAGAGGCGAAGCTCAATGAATTGGAAGGTGTGACCGGCGCAACCGTCGCGCTGAAAAAAGACGCAAACGGACAGGACCAACTGGTAGGCTATGTGACCTTGAAGCCAGGTCTTGTGCCCGATCAGCACCAGATCAGGACTGCACTGGCGGCTGTGCTGCCACCTTACATGGTGCCCCTCGTCATTGTGGTGATGGATGCCCTGCCCCGGCTACCGAGTGGTAAACTGGACCGGAAATCCCTGCCGGTTCCTGATGTGTTGTTGCAGGTAGTACCGGTCGATACGGTCAGTATCAGTGCCGCGGATCCGGTAGCGACTAGGGTGCGGGCAGGTTTGAACTATATATTCCCGGGCAAAGAGATTGCGAACGACTCGGACTTTTTTACAGACCTGGGAGGACATTCTTTATTGGCGGCCAGTTTTTGTTCCTGGTTGCGAAAAGAAGCCTTTATGCCGCAGGCTTCTTTAAAAGATATCTATGCAGGACGTACAGTAGAAAAGCTGATCGGCATATGGGAGGCGGCTGAAGCACAAACGAAAGGCAAAGAAGAGCGGAAGCAGGTTTCTTTCCA
Source organism: Chitinophagaceae bacterium (assembly GCA_035497375.1). Lineage (GTDB taxonomy): Bacteria > Bacteroidota > Bacteroidia > Chitinophagales > Chitinophagaceae > Rurimicrobium. The sequence continues at coordinate 1,674 of DATJDO010000232.1, forward strand.
TAAGGTGCCGCCGCTGCGCCATTTACTGTGCAGCATGGCCCAGGGTGTTTCCCTGCTGTTTATCTATGGTTTGTTCGCGATCCAGATATTTGTTCCGTACCTCGGTTATTACTATGTCGTCGCCAGAACGGAGTCGGGTACCGCGAATAAAGGCTGGGCACTGCTGACGGCTCTGTGTCTTTTTTGCCTGATCCCTCCTTTCTTTTCCTTGTTGAGTATAGGCTGCAAATGGCTGCTGCTGGGCAGGGTAAAGGAAGGCGAACACCCGCTCTGGGGTGCCTACTATTTCCGGTACTGGCTGGCCAATACCATACTCAGGCTCGTACCCTCACAGTTTATGAACGGAACGCCGATCTATCCGCTGTACTTGCGCCTGCTGGGTACAAAAGTGGCCAGGGATGCACAGTTGAGTTCCATCACCATTGGCGCGCATGATCTGCTCGAGATCGGTGAGGATGCCAGTATCAGCTCACAGGTGGTGCTGAATAATGTGTGGGTAGAAAATGGTTTGCTGAAGTTGAAGAAAATAAAGGTTGGCAACCACGCCTATGTAGGCAGCAGCTCAGTGCTGGATGGTGGCAGCACGATCGAAGACTGGGGTGAACTGCAGGACCTGAGCCATCTGCAGAGCGGACAAACGATCAAAGCATATGAGGTCTGGAAGGGCAGTCCTGCTGCAAGAGCAAAGACCCGTACACCGGACGATCTGCCCCAACCGCTTCAATCCAGCTACCTGGCGACCAAAAGCTACGGATTCCTGTATGTGGTGTTGTTGACCATATTTCCGGTCATTATCCTGTTGCCCCTGCTGCCAATCATCGAGATCCTCAACTATATGGACCTCAGCGCACCGGATTATAATTTCAGTTATTTCATTCACGTGCCTTTGCTGACCCTGTTTTACGTATTGCTGTATGCCTTGGAAACGGTGCTGCTGTCGCGACTGTTGCTGCGGAACATCAAGCCGGGCGTCTATCCGGTATTCAGTATGACTTATGTGCGGAAATGGCTGTCGGATCAGTTGATATCGGTATCCCTGATTGTGCTGCACCCCATTTATGCTACAGTGTACGTTTCTGTTTTTTTCAGGCTACTCGGCGCTAAGATCGGGAAGCATACAGAGATTTCCACTGCCAGCAATGTGACGCACACGATGCTCGAAATAGGGGATGAATCTTTTATTGCCGATGCCGTTTCGCTGGGCGAAGAGGATATCAGGGGGCAGCGGCTGATCCTGGAGCGGACTTCCGTCGGCAACAGTAGTTTTGTTGGCAACAGTGCCCTGATCCCACAGGGCTACCGGCTGGGAGACAATATGCTGATCGGGGTGTTGAGTATTCCGCCCGACGAAGCGCAGGCGGGAGATAGTATTTCCGGAGACTGGTTTGGTTCTCCGGCCATTGCACTGCCGCGCCGTCAGCAAAGCCAGGCTTTCGATCCTTCCCTGACGGTTCGGCCCTCCTTTGGGCGGAAACTGGCCCGGGGCATTATTGAAGGCATCCGTATCATCCTGCCCGAAACGGTCGTGATCTGCTGCAGCGTATTGTTTATTGCTTATTGTCATGATCTGGTCAAAGACAGGACGCTCTGGCAGGTATTGTGCCAGTTACCGAAACTACCTTTCTATTACCTGTTCTATATGGGTCTCCCGGCATTGCTGGTCACCGTGCTGCTAAAGTGGATCGTGGTGGGCCGCTATGGGGAAGAGCAAAAACCAATGTGGACACATAAGGTCTGGCGTAGCGAAGCCATCACCACTACTTATGAGGCCTTGGCCGTACCCTTCCTGCTGGAGTATATGAAAGGAACGGCATTTTTGCCGATGGCCTTGCGTTTGTTTGGCGTGCAGATCGGGAAACGGGCCTGGATGAATACGACCGACATTACGGAGTATGATATGGTCTCTATAGGAGACGATACGGCACTGAACGAAGACTGCGGACCCCAAACGCACCTGTTCGAAGACCGGGTGATGAAAGTAGGCTCGGTAAAGATCGGTGCCCGCTGCAGCATCGGTGCCCGTTCTATTATCCTGTACGACAGTGAGATAGAAGATGAGGTCAGCCTGGCCCCGCTTTCCCTGGTGATGAAAGGGGAAAAGTTAAGTGCCGGTACCAGCTGGGCGGGGAGTCCTGTAGCTGCTCATTGACGCCTGGGCTAAGCGACCTGATCCCCCTTTGAAATTGTCGGAACCGCACCGTATCCGTTCGGAATTTAATCCTGATCTTGCAGTCTCTTTGCAAAACCAAGCAAAATTTTATGCAAACCAATCGTAAATCCGCTCTCAGTTTTATCTTCATTACACTGCTCATCGACATTATGGGCTGGGGCCTGATTATACCAGTTATGGCCGACCTGGTTGCCCAGTTGAAAAGGATACCGGTCAATGAAGCCAGTACGTATGGTGCCTTGCTGCTGTCCGTATTTGCTATTATGCAATTCGTATTTGCCCCGGTGATCGGCAACCTGAGCGACCGCTTTGGCCGCCGCCCGGTATTACTGTTTTCGCTGCTGGGTTTTGGTATCGATTACCTCGTACTGGCTTTGGCGCCTTCTTTCGGCTGGTTGTTTGTCGGCCGTATCGTTGCCGGTATTACCGGTGCCAGCTTTACCACCGCTACAGCCTATATTGCCGATATCAGCCCTGACGAAACCAGCCGGGCCAAAAACTTCGGCCTGATCGGGGCCGCCTTCGGGCTGGGTTTTGTACTGGGTCCGGCTCTGGGTGCCTTGCTGGCTACCTGGGGTATCCGTGCGCCTTTTTATGCCGCAGCTGTCCTTTGCCTGCTGAATTGCCTGTATGGTTATTTCTTCCTGCCCGAGTCACTGGACAAAGCCAACCGCAGGCCTTTCGAATGGAAGCGTGCCAATCCTTTCGGCTCCTTAAAATTCCTGACTAAGCACCCTGAGATCGGCGGACTGGCTTTCAGCTTTTTCCTCATCTACCTCGGTGCCCAGGCAGTACAAGGCAACTGGAACTTTTTTACGATCTACCGTTTTGGCTGGAGTGAAAAAATGGTCGGTATTTCACTGGCTGTGGTCGGTGTACTGGTGGGTGCTGTACAGGCCGGGCTGACCCGGTTGGTGAATCCCCGTATCGGCAATGAAAGGAGTATCTATCTGGGCCTGTCGCTGTATACGCTGGGCCTGGTGCTGTTTGCCTTTGCCACGGAAGGCTGGATGATGTTTGCTTTCCTGGTCCCTTATTGCCTGGGTGGTATCTGCGGCCCTTCCCTGCAATCCGTCATCTCGGGGCATGTGCCGCCTAACCAGCAAGGCGAACTGCAAGGTGCGCTGACCAGTCTCATGAGCCTGACCACCATTATCGGACCCCTGATCATGAACGGTACTTTTGCGTATTTCACTTCTGTAAAAGCACCCGTCTATTTCCCGGGTGTGCACTTCCTGATCGGTGGGGTCTGCATGCTACTCAGTATCCTGATCACGTACAAGGTATTGAGTGGGGAGAAAAGAAATAAACCCAAACTCGTCTGAGCGTCGTTTAAGCGACACTCAAAGCAGCTATTCTTATCGTGTATTGTTTTTAGGGAAAACCTGGCAAGTGGGCTGAATGGCCTGCTTGCCAGGTTTCCGGTCTTATCTCTTCACCATGCTCTGAGGGAAATCGAGCGCGCATTTGCACAGTGCAGCATAGTTTGCCTCGGTGCCGTTGAAACAAAAAAATAATAGTCTATTAATTTGGTAGGGTAATAAATTGATCCTAACTTTGCCGAAAATTATACTGAACGTGTTTTTATCCCAGTCACATATCTGTTGTTGTATGCATGTACTCCGCATGTAAGCAGGCATTGACGTGTGTCTATAAAAGAACATTGAACTCCCTGTCTTAGCGGTCAGGGAGTTTTTTTTATCCTGTATTTCAAAACTAAAAAATCTGCTATGCTCCAAAAAAAGATGCGACACTGTTGCCGCTGCGCTAAAAAAACAACAATGCCCTACACAATTATTTCACCAGTCCGGCAAATCTGAACACCGGGCACAACATCAACACAATGCTTGTTCAAAATAATCTACCAGCATCCTCTCCTTCTAAAAAATTAGTCGGATTCGCTTTTGCCAATATCTCTATTATCTGGGGATCTACCTTCCTGGCCATGACCTATGGCCTTACCGGATTCCCTCCATTTATTCTTTCAGGTTTGCGTTTTGTGATCGCCGGACTGGTGCTGTTGCTGTGGCAAATCAAGCGCGGAGAACCATTCCCCGCCCTGTTCAACTGGAAAAGAAACGCCGTAACCGGCATCCTGATCCTGACAGGCGGTACGGGCCTTGTGGCCTGGGGAGAACAGTATGTTTCTGCAACGGAAGCGGCTATCGCCATTGCAACCGGGCCCTTTTGGTTTATCCTGATCGATAAAGGAAACTGGCGGAAATATTTCGGCGACTGGCGGATTATTATCGGCCTCGTCATCGGCTTCGTAGGCCTTTTACTCTTCCTGCGGGGCAGCTTCGGAGCGCAGGAGCACAACACGAATGAAGAAACCAGGGTGACGGCTTTTGTTGTACTGGCGCTGAGTTCCGTATCCTGGGTGCTGGGGTCCTTATTTTCCAAGCGGTATCCGGCACGCAATTCTACTGTGATGAATACCGCACAGCAATTGCTGGTAGCCGGTGTGGCTGCCCTGATGATTGCTGCTGCAAAGCAGGAGTGGGTAGGATTTCACTTTGCCGATGTACCAGTGAATGCCTGGCTTGGTTTGACTTTCCTCGTGTTCATGGGCTCTATAGTGGCGTACCTGTCTTACATCTGGCTGCTGCAGGTCCGGTCTTCGGCATTGGTCAGTACACATATTTATATCAATCCTGTTGTCGCCGTATTGGCCGGATGGTTGTTTACGCGGCAGATTATTTCTGCTGTCCAGTTCGTAGGACTGGCGGTCATCATAGCGGGGGTAGTGCTGACGAACTCCGGTAAGTACAAACCCAATGCGCGTACCAAAGTAAGGATACGCAGGGGATTCCGGTCCGGCCTGCGCCTATTGTTGTTGCCTGGCCTGCTGGCGCGTAAAACAAACTAGAATAGACTATGCTCAAAAAATCCATAGAAAGTTTACAATTTGAAGCTACCCAAACGGGTACGCATACCCTGAGGCGAAATCTCAACGGCGTGTCCCTGGTGGCCATCGGTATCGGCGTTATCATCGGTGCCGGCATCTTCTCGCTGACGGGAATTGCTGCGGCCAATCATGCAGGCCCGGCCGTAATCCTGTCTTTTTTGGTAGCAGCTGTCGGCTGTGCGTTCAGCGCGCTATGCTATGCAGAGCTGGCGGCCATGGTGCCGGTATCCGGCAGCGCCTATACGTACGCCTACGCTACACTGGGCGAACTGTTTGCGTGGATCATCGGCTGGGACCTGGTGCTGGAATACTCAGTGGGCGCGGCCACGGTAGCGATCAGCTGGTCGCAATACCTGCTGAAGTTCCTGGCCAAGTTTCATATTTATCTGCCGGCACAATGGGTGGCTTCTCCTTTCGAAAAGGTGAGCTTAGCGGATGGGTCTGTGGTGCAGGGTTTTGTAAACCTGCCGGCTGTGCTGATCGTGGTGTTCATCACATCCATTATTGTGCGTGGTATCAAAGGTTCGGCCATCTTTAATTCGATTGTAGTGGCACTGAAGATTGCCGTGATCCTGGTGTTCATTATCCTCGGCTGGCAGTACATCAGGCCTGAAAATTATACCCCGTTCATTCCGGCCAACACCGGTACTTTTGGCCAGTATGGCTGGAGCGGTGTTTTTCGCGGCGCGGGTGTCGTATTCTTCGTATTTATCGGTTTTGATATAGTCGCCACTATGGCACAGGAAACCAAAAATCCAAGGAAGAATTTACCGGTAGGCATCCTCGGTTCCCTGCTCGTCTGCACCCTGCTGTTTGTGTTGTTCGGTTATGTACTGACCGGGCTGGCCAATTATAAGGAGTTTGTGAACAACGCTGCACCCCTGGCCCTTGCTATTGACAAAACACCTTATGCCTGGCTGGGCTTTGCGATCCTGTTTGCCATTCTCATCGGCTACACTTCCGTTATTATGGTCGACCTGCTGGGGCAATCAAGGGTATTTTACAGCATGAGCAAAGATGGACTGCTGCCCCCGGTTTTTGCAAAGCTGCACAGCAGGTTCGGGACCCCGATACAGTCCAATATGGTGCTGTGTGTTTTCATCAGCTTGTTTGCCGGATTTGTACCCATCAGTGTGGTAGGTGAAATGACGAGTATTGGCACCCTGTTGGCTTTCGTAATGGTCTGCGCCGGGGTATTGATCCTGCGGAAAACAAACCCGGATACACCACGGTCCTTCAAAACGCCCTTTGTGCCCTTAGTGCCCATATTGGGCATCCTGACCTGCCTGGTGCTGATGTTTTCCCTGCCCCTGGCCACCTGGCTGCGCCTGTTGCTTTGGCTTTCGTTGGGCATGATCGTGTACTATGGCTATGGCAGGAAAAGGAGTAAACTGCGGAGGGAAGGGAAGGAGGATTTGTTTGTGTGAACTTTATAGTTAAGCCTAATGTTTATGGAAAATATATTTTTCAATAAGCTAAAGAGCACATTTAGTCTTATTTATATTAGCGTTCCCAAAAAGGTTTATTGATTTTTCGTTGTTCATTTTCAAGAACAATATAAGCCTGCATTAACATTGCTGTGTATGTTTTAGTGAATTCATTATTCTCAGACTTTCCTTCTTCATTAAAAAGAAACGTCGTATAATTATAAACTTGTTTGAGTAATTTTCCCTGTTCCACATCATTCGGGTTAAGTAGCAATTGCACTGCAACCATTTCTTTTCTCATATCATAGAACTCTTTATGGGATAATCCCTCCGGTAAAACGTTACCCAAGGCAAATACTCTTGCCAATTCTAATCGTAACGTTTCAACTCTTTCAGATGCTTTTGATTTTAGTATGCTTTTATGAGATACAATAGCTGAGCCGGCTACTGAAAAGAGAATTGTAAGAAATGGTATGAGTGTTCTTAAAGTTTCTTGGTCCATGTAGTTGTAATTTATTTTCAAAAATAGCAATCAAATGTAAATTTATCATAGTGCTTACAGTATGAACGCAAAGGATGGAGGGGAAAGAGGATTTGTTTGAATGAGTTCAGGTGGCCATACTTGCATAAGTTTGTTTTTATGAAAAAGATCTTCGATCCGGTAATACACAATCAGCTTGTGGCATTGTATCCATTGACTGATGCGGATTTCGGTACTATGTTTGCTATAGCGGCTGATCCTGCGATCTGGGAGCAGCATCCGTACAAGAACCGCTGGCAGGAAGCAGTGTTCCGTACCTTCTTCGATACAAGTCTGGAGAGTAACGGAGCCTTCCGGATTGTTGCGCTCCGGACCAATCAGTCGATTGGCGGTACAAGATTTTACGAATACAATAAAGAGGAGTCAAGCATAGCCATTGGCGGCACCTTCTATGCCAGGGAGTATTGGGGGACGGGTATCAACCAGGAGGTTAAGAAACTGATGCTGGATTATATCTTCAACTATGTTGCTACGGTTTACTTCTATATCGACCAGCACAATAGGCGTTCCCAGATTGCGATAGAGCGCCTGGGTGCAAAAAAGGATGGCGAAAAACAGGCTAACGAATCAATGATTGATTTTGTCTACAAAATCTCTAAGCAGGAATGGGTACTGCGGGCCGGTCGTTAAGTTCCGGGCCATCCCGCAGCGCTTGACTCTGTCTCACTATCACAACATGCATATTGAAGCATCATAATGGAAAAGGCCCGCTCAATTGAGCGGGCCTTTTATGAAGTAAGCAAATGTTCTGTTGCCGCTCAGTTTGCTTTTACCTTCCCGTTAGTGCTCCTGTGTGGCTTTTTAAACAAAGTAAGTTCGGACGTTTGAACAAACTGACCTTGTATTGCCCATTCTACTTTTGTCCTATCAAAAATGATTTAAAAACTAAAGAAAATGGAAAAGAACAATTATCAGGGATCGTTGCAACAGCCAACAGGTTCAGGGTTCAACGCCCAATCAACAACAAACGATGTCATTAAAGGTATCAACCTTGCAGGGAAAATTGCTATCGTCACCGGCGGCAATACAGGTATCGGGCTGGAAACGACCAAAACACTCGCAGCAGCCGGGGCTACAGTTATCGTTCCTGCACGGGACCTGGAGAAGGCTAAAAGAAACCTGGAAGGTATTGATCGTGTTGAGCTGTATGAAATGGATCTCATGGATCCGGCATCTATTGATTCGTTTGCAGAAAAATTTCTGTCGTCTGGCAGGCCATTGCATTTGCTGATTAACAATGCAGGCATTATGTGGGTTCCCTTACGTAAAGACAGGCGAGGTTTCGAGTCGCAATTCGCTACGAATTACCTGGCTCATTTCCAGCTTACAGCCCGCCTTTGGAAGGCACTGAAAAGTGCAAACGGGTCAAGGGTTATTAACGTCTCTTCCCATGGCCACCAGTTCGCTCCTTTCAATTTTGAAGATCCGAATTTTGAACAAACAAATTATGAAACATTGCACGCTTATGGCCAGTCCAAAACGGCCAGTAATTTATTTGCCCTGGAGTTAGACAATCTGGCAAAGCCGTTCAAGGTACGGTCTTACTCTTTACATCCCGGATCGATAGGCGGAACAGAATTGGGAAGAGAGGCTTCGCTGGAACTTTTCCAGCAAATGGGATTTTGCGATGCGGAAGGTAAGCTGCTGCCGGAGGTTGCAGCATCCTTAAAAACAATACCGCAGGGTGCGGCCACTACCGTTTGGTGTGCTACAAGTCCTTTGCTCGACAATATAGGTGGCGTTTATTGCGAAGATGCAGATGTGGCTGTTTTGGCTTCCGATACGGAACTGTCGAACGGCGTGAAACGGTATGCTCTTGATGAAAAGAGTGCCAAACGCCTGTGGAAGCTCAGCGAAGAAATGACTGGTATCTCCTTCAATATGGACTAAAAGAACAACAACAAAATGAAAAATTTAGAAAATAAAATCGCCCTCGTTACAGGCGGAAACAGCGGCATCGGTTATGCTGCAGCAAAGCTGCTGAGCGAAAAAGGGGCTCAGGTCATCATCACCGGCAGACGGAAAGATGCGGTTGAGAAAGCAGCTCAGGAATTAGGTGTAAGCAGCCTGGTGGCTGACCAATCCAATCTTTCAGATATTGAGCAGCTGGCAAAAACGGTGGCAGAGCAGTTTGGTGCCATTGATATCTTACTGGTCAATGCAGGGATCAGCAAATTTGCCCCGGTTGAATTGATGACTGAAAGTGTTTTTGATGAAATAATGAATGTGAACTTCAAAGGGGCTTATTTTACACTAAGCAGGTTTATTCCCCTTCTGCGCAAGGGTGCATCGGTTATTTTGCTATCATCCACATCGGCTACTATTTCACCACAAAGTGCCTCCGTATATGCTGCAAGCAAAGCTGCCATTAATGCAGTGATGAAAATTGCGGCGCTTGAACTGGCCAGCCGCAACATTCGTGTTAATGCCGTAAGCCGGGGACCTGTCGCTACGGAGATTATGAATAAGATCGGGCTGGATGAAACGCTTGAAGCACAATTGATCAGCAGTATTCCGTTGAAAAGAATGGGTGCTGCAGAGGAGATAGCAGATCTGATAGGCTATCTGTCCGGCGCTAATGCCTCATTCATTACCGGCTCCAATTTTGTAATTGATGGCGGACAGTCGGTGTAAACTTCATCAGTAAGATCAGGCGTTTACTGTGCTGTGAGCGTCTGATCTTATATCCCGTTTTTTGTGCTACTTAATTACCTTTAAAGAGATTTTTAAACAGCAATGGAATACCAGGCAAAATATATCACCGACGACATTAAACTTTCCTGCTACGAGGACAAGTTTTTCAAGTCCGATATTATGTTCGACCATCATATGCTGATATGGTTTATTTCGGGTAGGACGAAAATCGTTCAGGCCGACGCTACGTACTATTTTAGTCAGGGAGATATTTTCCTGATACCAAGAAATCAATTGGCAACCATTATCAATTATCCTGAAGATGGCCTGCCGCACAAGACTGTAGTGATGCATTTGTCGACCAACAGGCTTAGGGAGTTTTATGCTGATCTTGATGTAAAGCCCAAACCTCTGCAATCCCGGAACATCTACACCTTCAGCAACCACCCTTTGCTGGAGAGTTGCCTGGCTTCCCTGGTTCCTTATTTCGACATAAAGGAGCTTCCGGAAAACATTGCAACACTGAAAATCACGGAAGCCATCAGTATTTTGAGGGCAGTGGATAAAGGCATAGATCATGTACTGGCTAATTTCGAAGAGCCGGGGAAAATTGATCTGGCAAGCTATATGGAGCAGAATTTTATGTTCAATTTGCCCCTGGAAAAATTCGGCTACCTCACCGGAAGAAGCCTTACTACGTTTAAGCGTGATTTTAGCAAGGCCTTTAATGCAACACCGCAGCGCTGGCTTACACAGAAGCGGTTGGAATGGGCGCACTACCAGTTTGTAGAAAAGCAAAGGAAACCGCTTGATGTTTGCTACGAAGTAGGCTTTGAAAACCTTTCGCATTTTTCGTATGCCTTCAAAAAGCACTTTGGATATGGACCAACGGAGTTAATCCGCCAATCGCCTGCATGATTAAACTATTTTCTACCCAAATGCTAACCGCTCTACGGGCGGTTATTAAAAATTTTGCTGTGAAGAACAAAATGCCTGCCATAACAAGTTACACCTCCAACCCTGCATTGCCCGGTATACTGGCCGATGATCCGGGCACGCCATTGGACCAAAATGGTTTGTTCATTAATCAGGAAATCCCGATGGTAAACAGCTTTTGGTCTGTGCTGAAATTTCTAATGCAAAAGAACCCGCAAAGGCAGGAGAAGAAAAACGACCAATGGCGCATCGGGGTTATTAAAGACGAAAAATGCCTGGCAGATACTTTCGATAAGATTACCTGGCTTGGACACGCCAGTTTTTTTATCCAGTTGTCCGGTGTGCGCATATTGATTGACCCTGTTTTTGGCAAACTGCCTGTTGGTAAACGTTATTCCGAATTGCCGGTTGAGCCGCAACATCTGACAGGTATAGACTACATATTGGTTTCCCATGTCCATTATGACCATTGCGACAAGAAAAGCCTGAAGCTGCTGGCAGCTAATAATCCGGATGCCGTCCTGCTTGTGGGCTTGAATGTAGACAAGTTAATCTCGGGATGGATTGCCAATCCGATTCAGGCGGCGGGTTGGTACCAGCAATATCAGCTGAAACATCAGTTGCGCATTACCTTTCTGCCCTCACGGCATTGGGCAAACAGAAGCCCGTTTGATGTGAATAAAACACTCTGGGGCGGGTTTATGATTGAATCAGCAAACAAAAAGGTCTACTACGGCGGCGATTCGGGATATGGTGCGCACTTTAAAACTATAGGTAAGCTTTTCCCGGGGATAGACGTTGCCTTAATTGGTGCGGGGGCTTATTCCCCTGCCTGGTTTATGGCCCAGAATCACCAGGACCCCTGTGATGCTGTAAAAGCATTTCACGATACCGGCGCCCGCACATTTGTACCTTTTCATTACGGAACTTTTGATGCCGCAGACGAACCATTGGGCGAACCGGAAAGAATACTCAATGCTTTAAACGAAGCAGGTAAAATAAAGAATCAATTGAAAATATTGAAGTTTGGCGAAGTGTTGTCAATTGGTTTGTGACACAGCGCTTATGTCGTCCCTGCAAAGCGTGGATGCTTGATGTTCAGTTTAAAATACTACCGGATAGCATACGAGAGGGTTACGCCACTATAGCCCTGCATATAAAAGGGCTGAAACGAAAGGTTTTTGTCTTTTTGGGCGAGCTTATGCAAGGCCGGAATACCAATTCCTGATGCTGCACCTACCAGTAAGCCGGTAATCACGTCCGTTTTGAAATGTTTTCCGGCACGCATCCGGTAATAGCCGACAAGCGCCGGAGGAATGGCTGCACCGGTGTAAATCAGGATTCGTTTTAACCCTTTTATTTCGTGCAAGTCGGTGTAGAATTTTGCTGCAAAAAAGGTAGAGGTGGCGCTAAAGGAAACATGCCCGCTGAAAAATGAATTGCTTTTTGCCTCCCCGATTTTATCTTCTAAGGGTAATGCCGGATTATAAGTTAAAGGCCTTGCTTTTCTTACGCTGATCACTGCACCAAAGTAAATAGCATTGTCTACAGCATGCGACAAGGCAAGCAATGCGGCAAAGTCAGCCCAGTTACTTCTCACTTTTTTACTAAGCAACAGTATTGCAGGGCTGGCAATACTGATATTCAACAACAGGTCTGAGCTTCTTTGCGCGCGCTCAAATCCATTGGGGTTAAGCAATGCAATAGGTCGGTCAAACGCATTGATATTTTGAATGTTCAGTTTGGCAATATCAGCTTCGGTGAAAGAAGCATGTTTGTCCAATACACGGAAACCAAAATATGAAGCTCCCAGGAATGTCACTGCCGCCGGCACTTCCCATTTATAATTTACCTTATAAAAGTGTTGCGTACTGCTGTCGTTCTGAGCTCTTGCTACAGTGCTTACAAAAAAGATAAGCGTAAGTATGGTGAATCTGATCATTGAAATGTTGACGGTACTGCTAAAGGTTTTGAATATAATTATAAATCTGGGCCTGGGAATTGATTTCAATGTTGCCTATCCCGGGGAGAAGAATTTCTCCGTCTTTGTCAATGTTTACCGCCTGCACATTATCGGCTAATTGAAGCGCTGTAATGTCCAGCAATTCCTGCTGCCTTGCCTTGTTGTACACAGGGACAAGGACCTCAATACGCCTGCGGATATTGCGTGTCATCAAATCTGCCGAACCGATAAATATTTCCTTGTTGCCATCGTTTTCAAAAATATAAACGCGGGAATGTTCCAGGTAGCGGCCAATGATCTTTCGGACAGTAATGTGTTCACTCATGCCTTTCACGCCCGGTTTCAGGCAGCAAATCCCCCTTACAATCAAATCAACCTTCACTCCGGCATTGCTGGCTTGATACAATAATTCAATAGCTTCCTTTTCTTCAAGGTTGTTAAGCTTGATCGTAATGTGCGCTTTCCGGCCGTTCTGCTGGTGGGTCATTTCTCTGTCAATAAACTTTGAGAGCTTATCCAGGAAATTGAATCCTGCTACCATCAGATCCGGAAAGTCCAGGAAGGAATAAGCTTTGGGGTGCTGCCGTGCCGCCAGGAATGCAAACAACAAGTCTATTTCCTTAGTAAGCTGAGCGTCTTTTGTCAGCAGGATATGATCGGTATAGAATTTAGCGGTTTGTTCATTAAAATTGCCGGTTGAAATAAGGCTGTAGTAGGTACTTTTAAAATGCTGCTTTCTCTTGACCAGCGCAAGTTTGGCATGTACTTTTATACCCGGAATGCTGTAAATGATCTTTACCCCGGCCGCTTTCATTTTTTTGGCCCAGTTGAGGTTGTTGCTTTCGTCAAAACGTGCTTTCAATTCTATAAAGGCGGTAACCTTTTTGCCGTTCTTTGCTGCACTGATCAGGGCATTTGTAATAAAAGAGTCTGTAGCAACGCGATACAAAGTCACACTGATTTCTGATACAAAAGGATCTATGGCTGCTTCATTAAAAAAACGAAGAATGTAACTGTACGTATGATAAGGGAAATGCAACAGGTGGTCGCCTGAATCAATGGCATCAAAGATGGAATCGAATACAGATAATGAAGCATGCAATAAGGGTGTTTGTGCAGGATAGCGGACCGTATCTCCTAAAGGGTTGGGGAGCCTGGCTAAGTCCTTTAAGTTGTGGTATCGTCCGCCGGCGATCATGCTATCCTTTTCAATGTCGAAATACCGGGCAACAAAATCAATGAGCACTTCAGGCATACCGCTTTCATACAACATCCTTGTAGGCGTGCTCTTTTCTCTTTCACTGATCATTTCCAGCAAATGCTCTTCAAAGAGATCGCTGTTTTCATCAATAATATCAACATCGGCACTGCGCGTCATTTTTATGCTGTAGCATTCTGAAACAGTATATCCCGGAAATATTTTTGCAACATTGGCCCTTATGATGTCATCCAGGAAGAGTATGACATGAACCGCGCCGGACTTGGGCGCAAGAATAAACCTTGATAAATGCTCCTGGGGTATGTTCACCAGGGCATAGCGGGTCTCAGTTGTGTTGTGCAAAACAACAATGAAATAAAGGCCATTGTTTTGCAGCGGTACAGTTTGCTCCGTTGCCGTTAAGATAACCGGCTGCAAAAAGGACAATGCCTGCGTGTAAAAAAAATCAGTGGCAAATTTCTGATGCTCCGCGCTTAAATTTTCATTGTAGTACAGATGAACCTTCCGTTCACGTAGCTGTGGTAAAATCTGCTCCCTTAGTATCGTTCCATAAATGTTCTGTTGTGTTCTTACAAGCTCCTGGACACTTGCCAGTATGGTAGTATCATTTGCTCTTGCCGCTATTTTAAGCGCCGGGTAACGCACTTTGAAAAACTCATCCAGGTTAGAAGAAAAAATGGATAAGAATAAAATGCGTTCATATAAGGGAACGCTTTCTTTCTGTGCTTCCAGCAAAACCCTTTCGTTGAATTGCAGCCAGCTTAGGTCGCGGTCGAAATATCTCATGGCCAGTTTATTTTTCAAATAGGGTTACCGCAACAACAAAAGACAATATCGAGATGATAAATCCAAACATAAAAAAGCTATAGGCCACACGCAGCAATTTGTATTTCCGGCCCAGCACCACGCCTAGATTATAAATATCGCGTGTCATGCTGCCATAAAGGAATTCAGAGTCGGCCATCATCGCATCAATACCGCGTTGATAATCACTAAGGCTCATTTTGTGAAAATTGCCAAAAAACAAAAGGTTTGCCCGTTTCTTTTTAAGGTCTTCTTCT
>DATJDO010000233.1:0-16344 GCA_035497375.1 Chitinophagaceae bacterium
CAACAAAACCGGTAATGTCTCCTTTATATTTTACAAAGGAGGCGCCGGTGGCAAATGCGCCACCAATGATTATCCTATGCCGGGATGCATAAGGTTCTTTACGAAAGCCTTGCCTGGTGTACACGCCACCCAGGCCAAGCAATAGCCCGTCGTCCAGGTTATATCCTGCTGTTGCCATCGGTGCCAGACGATTGTATTTGAAGGATCTAGGGTTATAGTCATTGATCTCATTCTTTTGAGAGAGATGCTGTCGGGCAAACCTATGATCTGGATAGGTATTCTTTTTGTCGGACCTGTCATAAATCAACAAACGGTTTCTTTTGCTGTTTTGATGCACATAAAAGCTGTCATCTCCATCTCCGCCAATCAGGCGGATTTTTACCGCAGGTTTCCTGCTGTTTTCAATGATGAAGTGGTCCGCACCGTCTCGTCCGTACAACCGTATTTCTTTTGTGGTTTCCTTGGTAAATGTTCTGGAATAAATAGTATCTCCGGCACTTCCATCCTTTTTTAGTTTTTGCATAACGACCCTTGTTGTACTGTCACTTTGGATCGTAATCACTTCTTTCTTATCCGAGCCTGGAATGTCCACCGTTTTGGAAAGAAAGCGGTAATAATCCAAGCCATACTGCATCAGTTTATTCCTGCGCGAAATCAGGTCCCGGATGATCCGTTGACCGATTTGTTTGTAAACACTATCCGGCAATTGTTGCACCGACTGCTCTATCACTTCATTTGTCAGCGATTGCTGTAAAGAAGCGATCACCTCTTCCCAGTCTTTTTGAGCAAGCTGGTGCAGGAACAGGCGGTCGAAATACCGGGCGTTAAACATAAAGCCCTGTACATTGGTTACCGTAGGGCCAAAACCCTGAAGCTTGGGCATAAGCCAGTCGCGGCCGGCGATGTACGGTAAGATGCCCGTGTTGATGTAATAAACCTGGTCACGGTCGCGGGGGATGGGGCTGTAGATATTTTTCTTTCCGCTTTCCGTTTTTGTCCATCTCCACTGATCTTCGTGGCGGTCCCAGTCGCCTATCAGCAGGTCCAGCATTCGTGCCCTTAATACGGCTTTTTCATCAACGGTATTGTCCGCATCTTTTTGCAGTTTATCCAGTACTTTTTGCGTGCTGTAGGTTTCTTCGTTTCCGGGCTCGCGTTCTTCGAACAGGCAAATCGTTTTTGCAAATTCACTTCTGTACACTCCTAATGCAGGATCGTCGGGTATATAAACAATACGGGGCGAGGTGTGTGGTACACCTGCTGCATCCGCCAGTGTTGGTACGGTCACTGCTGCATAGGGATTGGCTGCCGAGGTCTGGTCCTGAACAATAGGCTTTGCAATGGTCGATTTTAAATTGGCAGGAAGTGCTTTTTCCGGGTTTTTCTGAATTGTTCTCAGCACCCATTGCTTCCCGTTTTTATCTTCCAGCCTCAGGGATTTGGTTTGCTGGCCACCACCTTTTTTTAAAATTTTAAGACCGCCCATTTCTTTTTCGATATGGAAGATACTCATGGTGACAGGCGTGGCCCAGATTTTTCTGTAATGCTCGCCAAAGAAAATCCGATGAATTTTTCCGGCAGCATCGTATTGTGGTGCAATAGCAATGGTAATGCTGTCGGCGAAAAGATTTTTCGAATCAATATCCGAAACCTCATGCTTTATGGTGATGTAGGGAACATCAAAGGAATAAGCAAGCTGGAATGCGGTATCATCGTTAACAGTAAAATAATTGATTCTTTGCTGCCCGCCTTTTGTGTATATGATTTCTGTAAATCCATTTTCATCAGAAGCGTACAGTGAGTTTTTCCCTTTCTTGACGCGGTCCCTGTTCGTGCCCGAACCGCTTACAATATAATTCCGCTTTCCTTCCCGGATCAGCTGCAGATTGTGTTCGTGGCCGCCAACATAAGTCACATCAGCCACTTCGCTGAAAGATTGCTCAATGCTCTTAATCATATCCTTGTACAAGGGATGCGGCAGGTCTTCAACATTGCCGAATTTTCCACGAACAAGCGGATAGATGGATCCGATTACCGGTAGGGGGATGTAGGCGTTTTTCTTCAGGTCGGTAAAAGGAAAAATATGCTGTTTTAAAGTGTAATATCCGCCATGTTCGCCGTGGCTGCGCAAAGGATGGTGTGCTACAAAAATGATCCTTTTGTTTTTGTTGCGATAGGCAATGTCTGCCAGTTTTTCCAGCACTTCATTTTCGGTTTTGCAGTCGCAATCGCTCGATGCGCCTGGTTTTTCACCGGCATGAAGCCACCATTGCGTATCCATAATGACCATCGTTACACTATCGCTCAAGGGAAGCTCTTCCGGGCCGGGACAGCCACCCAATGGCAGAAAGGAAATATTCTTTTCGCCTAATTCAGTAACAAAATTTTCCTGCCGCTTTATGGTTTCCCATCCTTTGGGGCCGCCTTTTTGCCAGTCGTGGTTGCCGGGAATGACATATACTGAGGCTTTGTAATTTTTAAAAGAAAGCAATAAGGTCCTTAAAACGCCGGCCTGGCTTTCGTAGGTTTTGTCTTCTTTTTCAGGAAGCCCCTTAGGGTAAATGTTGTCGCCTGCAAAGACAATTGTCGTTTTTTCATCAGCCGGATGTATATACCGACTTACAGCGTCAGTGACATTGTTTTTTCCGTTGTGGAGTTTGCCGGCATCGCCAATGATAATAATACGGGAGGCTATTTCAGTACTGGTATTTTGTGCGTTTACCGTATCCCGGTGTAACAGGCAGGATAAGACCAACAGTGCGCAGATAAAAACCTGGTTTGAAAACCGTTTATGTATGTTGCCCATTTATTTTTTTACAGGAATAAAGACAAGAGTTGGTTTGGCCCCTGCCGCTTCATTTGTGATCAGCAAATTTCCATCCTTGTCAAAAGTTATTCCTTCCGGTTGAGGGAATACCGCTTCATCCAGCTGATGCACAGAAAGTACCGTCCAGTCGGATTTAAAAATGACAAGAGATTTTTCAATGGACGCAACAACATAGATATTTCCTGTGGAGGGTTCTGTTGCAGCGCCGGACGGATGAAAGGCTTTGCTGTTCAGGCCTGCTTTTTTCAAATGATCCCAGGATATTCTATTGGTATTATCTGCCACATACGCTCCATGCTCCGGGTTAAAATTGTAGATATTATTGGCCTGGATTTCTTTGTCTGCAGCAGATTTTTTACTCAGCAGTTTCAGTACCTTTTTTTCATCATCCCAGATGCAGGATTCAAATTCTGTAGTTGGTCCTGGATAGGAGGAAACCGTGATTTGGCTAAGGCTATCAGCAAAGTTCATTGCGTAAACATCGCCGTTGCTTTTCAGTACAAATACTGTTGTTCCGTTTGTGGCCACACATTCGTAGTCGCCTTTCTTTCCGAATTTTAATTGTTGCTGAATGGTAAAGTCAGAGGGATTCAGCGCAAACAATATGCCCTGCTCATCATTTATGGCCAGGAAGCAATGCTTGTTCCTGTCGTAAGCAATACCGGATATTTCGTTCAGCTCGGGTTGCAGTTCTGTAATTTTTTTATGGCCGTAATCAAAGCCATTCAGGGTAACTGTTTTTTCCCTGCTGTGCGTGTCGCAGGCAGAAAGTACAAAGAGTGTAAGAAGAGGAAGCAGAATGCGCATACTTAATTATTTATTGCATAAGCCTTAGCAGACTCAAGCGTGGTGCTGTTTGTGTCAAAGTTAATTTTAACCCTTATGGCTTTTAATTTGCCGATGCCCTGCAATTGCTCCAGGTCAAGATATTCGACACCCGGCAATAAACGCCCGTTTTCTGTAAGGTCGTTGATTTTGTCAAGATAAGCATTGATGCTGTTTCTGTGGGTATACACAATGGCAATAGTGCCGGGCTGCGTCAGCCTTTCTGCACTGTTGAGCAAGTGTACTTTGTCTATTCTTTTTTTGATCACCTCGTAGCGAATGCTGTAAGAGCCCTGTACATCAAAGTGCCTTTCGTCAATACGATAGCTGATGTCCACTTTGTTTTCGTGTACCAGGATCAACTGGGTGGTTTCTAAGGGAACAGTGAGCTTATGCTTGTTTTTGCTGGCCGCCACAGCCATGTCCACTATCGAATCCATTTGCCAGTTTGTAATGATTTCACGGGCATTGTCGGGAAAAGGAACAGATGGCCGGATGCTCTTACCTGCGTATAGGCTGTATTCCAGCCCATCCGTTTGAAATTTTTCAAAATAGTGAGGCACCAGTTGTTGCAGGTTTTCTTCTGCTTTGTACAAATGCTCCTTAAGAATGGAATTCAGTTGTTGCAGGCTTTCCTCATATTTATTATGAAACAGATGAAACACACCGTCCTTAGTGGATACGGCAATGTCATAGGCTTCTGCAACAGACGTTTCTATTTTATGGTCCTTGGCCAGTTGCTTGACCATGTGTAGGGATGCTACTTCCAGGAAATACCGCAGATCTGCTTCTTCCTCAATATGGATGCTGTCATTGATTTTGTTGCACCAATACTTTATTTGTGCGGCAAAGTCCCTGGTCGACTCCTCTTCATCCGTCAGCCCGTTCTCTTCCAGCAATTGTTCGAGGAAATGGAGCTGGGCCTTGTAGTCCGCATGTATCGCCTCAATCTGTTTCAGTGAAGAATTACGAAAATCAATGGCTCCGTAAAACGGGTACAGGTTGTCAAATTTTACAGGCGGCGTCATGATGTGATTCCGGTCACTGCTCAGGTCTTTTAATGTATTCCAGACCTCCTCGTTGAATTTCCAGCTTACAGAATCCTGTATGGCTGTATACCGTTGCATAATAAACGACTTCAGGTAATCGCTGAATGCATTGGCCTTATACATAAAGTATTCCCGGTAGTAAGGCAGCGCCATTTCCAGCTTGCGGAGCACGGCCGCATTAATAGCTGTCGCATCTTTGCTACCCAACTCTACAATGCCCAGCAATTCATTTTTATGCCAGACCGGTATAAATTTAAGGCTGTTTAGACCCTCATTCGAAAGGATAGATTTCAGGTGTTTTTGCTCGTTGCAATCATCATCCAACTGGTACACTTCATTATGAAGCGAGGCCATCACATTGCCGCAGGAAGCGCTGGACTTGTTGACCATTTCGTTAAAGATCTGGTTGAGTTCATCCTGGCTGAAATGATTTTTGAGCCGTTCAAATACCAAACTAATCGTCGTGAAAATATCGTGGTACACATACGCTCCGTTCACTTTCAGGAAGGGAAGAAAGCCCACTTCTATCTGCTCATTGCCCACCAGTGACACAGTGGCCTCACGCATTTTTTGAAAAGTATTCTGCTCATCACTGACATGGATTTGGGTAATGCTGTTGCTCAGGGAGAGCAGGGCCATTTCTTCGGTATCCGGAATGATGGAAAAGATAAAAAATCCTTCCATTTTGAATTCCTTAAACGGCAGGGGCACTTCCAGTTCATTATGGCTTCTGATGACGCCTATAGCGTAATCTACCCATTCCTGCCGGAGTTCCGGTATGGATAACTGAGTGCTAATGTCTGCAAACTGGTGCCTGCGGATTATTTTATAAAATTGTGTTGCTGCCGTACTGTTGTCCACCATGTGCATCATCACCTCTGTACTGCCTTCCAGGTTGGTAATACCATATACCTTCCTCAGGATGTCCTTGTAGATATTTCTTTGAAACTCGTCGTTAACAAAGTCAGACTTGATGATGAGCTGTTCGCCTTTCTCCTGGAAAAACGTTTTGAACTCTTGGGAAAAGCCGAAGTAGTTAACAGCATTTTTATCAAAAGCAGGCAATCCTAAAGTGTATAGAAATCCATCCGATTTTACCTGCGACAGGTGGGTGATTTTTATCAGTTCGATCAGTTCCTGGTGCTTGTTCAGAACAGAGAGGTCTGTGATCGGCGCCTGAAGCTCAGGATTGTCAATAATGATAGCAGCAATAGACTCCAGGAATTGCTTATAAACAGTGCTCTTCGTTGCAGCAATCTGGCCTTTTATATAATTGAGGTACGGACGAAAAGTGAGGGTAAAATTGATTTCCGGTAAGGCAATCCCCGGAACAGGTATAGAAATAATATCCATAGCTAAAAATTAAATCATCATATTGAAATTTCAATATTCTTGCAAAGCTAGGGCATATTTAAAGGGCCATGAAGTTAAATATGCAGGAGAAATTACTATTTGACTATAGGGATTATATATAATCGGGCAATTAGTATAATGTAACTATTCCTGATGACTAAGTGTCCGGGCATACGATTTAGGCCTCCCCATAAAAGAGGAAACGTCATATGTCTCAATAGCCTGATGACCAAGAGCGTTTGAGCATAGGTACTTTGACGTATTAGGGTATACTCAGGAACAATCCTTACAAATGCCGGTCAGTACGCAATTGACACTTTCTACCTGGTAAGCTGCCGGCAGCGAAAAATGCACCGGCAGCGGCAGGCACTCAATCGTTTCGCACTGCGTGCAGCGGAAATGGAAATGGTGCAGCGGCGCCTTCTTTTTATCATCGCATTGCATACAGACAGCAAAGTACTGCTTGCCGTCCTCGGCCACGATCCGGTGCAATACACCATCTTCACAGAAACGATTCAATACACGATAGATCGTTGCCCTGTCTATGTCAATATTGATGCGCTGTTCAATGGCATCCTGGCTCATTGCTTTTGCGCTGGCAGACAATACAGAAAGCACAGCTTCTTTTGCCGGGGTGTTTCTTCTTTTCATTTTTTATTGCGATAATGTCGCATTTAGTAAAATAATCCTTACTTTTGCGACGTAGTTGCATTAAGCAAATTTACGGGAAAGAACGAAAACTATATCATAAAGCTACAGGATGCGAACATACAGCAGGCGACACCTCATCAGACAAGCCGGGGCAGCGGCACTGGTAGCAGCATTACCCCTGCCGGCAATCTCATTCGTAAAAAAGAACAGCATGAATCCTAAAAAAGAATTTGAAGTCATCATCATCGGCGGAAGCTATGCCGGCCTTTCGGCAGCCCTGGCCTTGGGTCGTTCGCGCAGAACAGTATTGATCATCGATAGCGGTTTGCCCTGCAACAGGCAAACACCCCATTCGCATAACTTCCTGACGCAGGATGGAGCGACTCCGGCTGCCATAGCTGCAAAAGCCAGGGAACAGGTGCTGCAATATGACACGGTCAGTTTTCTTTCCGGGATAGCCCTGAGTGGGAAGAAAACGGAAAACGGCTTCAGCATCACCACTGATGCACAAGAAACATTCAGCGCTCAGAAATTGATTTTTGCTACAGGCATAAAGGATAGCATGCCGGATATAAAGGGATTTTCAGCCTGCTGGGGTATTTCTGTCATTCATTGTCCTTATTGCCACGGCTACGAGTTCAGCGGGCAGAAGACAGGCATATTCGCCAATGGAGACCGCGCCTTCCATATCGCTTCCCTGGTCAATAACCTCACCAGTGATATAACGATGATGCCCTCAGGCCCGGCAACATTTACCGAAGAGCAAAAGGAAAAGCTGCACCGGCATAATATAAACATAGAGGAGACCGGTGTGGTAGAAATCATCCATGAAAACGGGCAGCTCAAAAGCGTACTGTACACCGATGGCAGGCAGCAGGATCTTAAGGCCCTGTATGCGGCCCTTCCTTTCGAACAGCATTCCGGTATTCCGGCCTCATTAGGCTGCGCGATCACCGAAGCGGGTTACATCCAGGTGGACGCTTTTCAGAAAACTACGATCGAAGGCGTCTATGCCTGCGGGGATAACGCGGCCATGATGCGCTCCGTCGCCCATGCCGTATATGCGGGCAACCTGGCTGGGGCGATGGTGAATAGGGAACTGGTAGAGGATTCTTTTTAAACAATAAAAATTTTTGTATGGTAGCAGTGTTGATGACCGACATCCGGGACGCAGATGTGGTGACGAGTATTCTGGAAGCCCTCAGGCTTAGATTCCCGGCCTTGAAATTCAATTTCGACCTGGACGATTATGTAGAAAAACCTTTCCCGTGCGGGCACAGCGTTTTGCGGGCAGAAGGAACGCAGATACAAGGTGGTGAGATTATTTCTCTCGTCATCGATGCCGGTTTTCAGTGCCGGGAGCTGGAGGATAAGGTTTGTGGGTAGGGTACTAACATGCAAAGTACTAAGAATGATGGTACTCTGATTTTCTGCACCCTTTTATCAATACTAACTAAAGCCTTATAGTATTCTACTAAAGAAAATCTTATTAATATAGTTTTCTTCACCTTCCATTGTACTTGGGAAAATGCGCAAGCGATAAGTTTTCGGATGAAATTCATTTAAGTTTTCAACCAAATTCTTTATCGGAATGATAATAAAAAAAACTTCATTCAAGTCAGCGTAATAAACGAAATCTCGAATATAATGTGTCAATGTCATTTGATTATTTTGACTTATCAAATACCATTCTTTCCCGTATTTTATTGCAAAAACCTTGTCTGTTGCCGTCCGTTCCTTTTCTGTTGCTCATCAAAAGGCAAGAGATAGGTTTTGCATATATTTTTGGTCTATCATAAAAAACGTGACTATGAAAAAAAATAGTTTGCTATTTTAAAATTCAATCGTAATATTGCGATATGGGACTTACGAAAACAGAAATGTTCACTAATGAGCAAAACACACTGGCTGTAATGCTTAAGGCATTGGCGCATCCGGCGCGTATTGCGATCCTGCAACAGATCATTTCAGCCAATGCCTGCATCTGCGGTGAGCTGGTCGATGAATTGGGTTTGGCGCAGGCAACGATCTCACAGCATTTAAAAGAATTGAAAAATGCAGGGATCATTCAGGGAACTATAGAAGGTGTTTCTGTTTGTTACTGCATTGAACCCAAAGCTTGGAAACTGCTGCAAAAACAACTTTCCGCTTTCTTCTCTTCCTATACCGAACCGAAAAACTGCTGCTAAAAAAATTTCCTTTAATCAATCGTAAAATTGCAATATTATGAACAATACAGAACAAATGACTTGGCAAAAATTTAAATCCCAACTGTTGCAGCATACGGAACTCATATTGCAGTTCCAATATGCTGAAAATAGCCTTGTGGATGCATCCTATCACATCACTGAAATCAAACAGGCGCCGATTGTATCTGTTGACTGTGGCGGCGTGATGAATTCGTGGACAGAGATCATTGTCCAGCTTTGGGAACCGGGCGAAAAACAAACAGACCGCGCAATGACGGTGGGCAAAGCTTTATCCATTGTTGATATTGTCGAGAAGAAATTAAGCCTGAACCCTTCTGCAGTCGTCAAAATAGAATTTGGCAACTCCAAGTTCGATACCCGTCAAATGTACCCGGGCGAATTCCGCATTTCAGGTGATGAACTGATCGTTAGTCTGGTAGCCGATTTTACCCAATGCAAAGCAATTGGACGGGGTGGAAGCTGTGGAACCACTGCATCCGGTGAAGAATGCTGCGCGGCAGCCGAAAAACCTAAAACTGAATTGAAAACCTTAAACGACAAAGACGCGGCTTGCTGTACACCGGGTTCAGGCTGTTGCTAAATATGCTAAGATCATGATCGAAATTATCGAAATGCACCCTGAACACTGGGAAGCAGTCAGTGACATTTACCTGCAAGGGATTGCCACAAAGCAAGCCACATTCCAAACAGAAGCCCCATCGTGGGAAGATTGGGACAAAGGACACCTTGCCAAATTACGCTATGTTGCTCTTGATGCAGGAATAGTGACAGGCTGGGTCGCATTAAGCCCTGTTTCCGGTAGATGCGTGTATGCGGGTGTAACCGAAGTCAGTGTATATATCAATGAACACTATCGCGGCAAAGGCGTTAGTGCTGCCCTGATGGAAAAAATCATCAATGAAAGCGAAGCCCAGGGCATTTGGACGATCCAATCAGGTATTTTCCCTGAGAACCATGCCAGTATAGCATTGCACGAAAAATTTGGATTCAGGCAAGTTGGCTATCGCGAGAAGATCGGCAAGATGGAAAACGTTTGGCGCGATACCGTATTAATGGAAAGACGCAGTAAAATCACAGGACAAGATTAAACAACATATGAAAAAAGTACTCGTACTCTGTACAGGCAACAGTTGCAGAAGCCAACTGGCCGAAGGTTTTTTAAGACATTTCGCTGGAGGTTCAGCGGAAATCTACAGTGCCGGGATTGAAACCCACGGCGTTAATCCTAAAGCCATTGCCGTAATGGCTGAGATTGGCATCGATATATCAAACCACACTTCCAATAACGTAAGTGAGTATAGCGGTAAAGACTTCGATTACGTGATTACGGTTTGTGACAATGCAAAGGAAAGCTGTCCGTATTTCCCATCGAAAGCAAAGAAGCTGCACCACAATTTTGCCGATCCTGCAAAGGCAACTGGCACGGAACAGGAGATTATGGATGCATTCAGAGCAGTCAGACAAGAGATCAGCGACTATGCACAAAAATTTGTAGCGGAAAATCTAAGCTAAGGACTTTATGAAGAAACTCAAATCGCTTTGGCTAACGATAACGGGCAGCCTAAGTTCTATTGCTCCGGCATTATTTGCGTGTTGCAAAAGCACGGCCTGTGTTGGCATTTGTGCCAGTCCCGTAGCCTCATTGTTTGGTATCTCAACAGCAAGCATTGCGGGATCGCCATTAATGACAGCTTTAGAACCTTTGCTTATTGCTATCAGCGCCCTTTCATTCACTGTATCGTATTACACACTCTATGTCCTACCAAAGTTCAATAATTGCAGCACACAAGGTGATTGCGGCTGTGCGCCGTCTGCCAAAGAAATAAGGAAAGCAAAAATCTCAAAATCCATATTCTGGATTGGTCTGATCGCCAGCGTTCTTTTCCTTAGTTATTTTGAGTACCAGAAATATCAGGCCAATATCAACGCAGCTAACGGCTGTGGGCAGAGAAACGAGGCCTCGGCTTGCTGTGACGATTCTGCTACGGCAGAACCAATGACAGATAGCACTTCCTGCGACGGATCGGCTTGCTGCGATACAACTTCAACACAACAATAATCAACTAATACAAGGCAAAACTATGTCACAACCGAATTGTACCCCAGCACAGAGAAGGCAATTGAGTTTCCTTGATCGCTATTTGACTTTGTGGATATTTCTTGCAATGGCGATTGGTGTCGCGATCGGGTATTTTATCCCTTCTTCTGCCGGGTTTATCAACTCATTTTCCAGCGGTACAACAAATATTCCCTTGGCCCTTGGCCTTGTCCTGATGATGTACCCGCCATTGGCAAAGGTGAAGTACGAGCAAATGGGCAAGGTGTTTCGTAACACGAAGGTGTTAGGCACATCATTAATACTGAATTGGATCATTGGCCCGATATTGATGTTTGTATTGGCAATTACCTTTTTACAGGGCTATCCTGAATACATGATTGGCCTGATCCTGATCGGCCTTGCGAGGTGCATTGCAATGGTCGTGGTATGGAATGAGCTTGCAGAAGGCAACCGTGAATACGCCGCCGGATTGATCGCGCTAAACAGCATTTTCCAAGTCTTGCTTTATAGCGTTTATGCCTACCTGTTCATTACCGTTTTGCCGCCGTTATTCGGTATTAAAGGGCTTGAAGTAAATATCACGATTGCTGAAATTGCAAAGAGTGTGGGCATTTATCTTGGCATTCCATTTGCAGCGGGTGTAATCAGCCGCTACGGCCTCATTAAGCTGAAAGGTGAAGAGTGGTTCCAACAGAAGTACATTCCCTTTATATCGCCCATTACGCTGATTGCATTGCTATTCACTATTATTGTCATGTTCAGCCTGAAAGGTGAATTGATCGTGCAAATCCCAATGGATGTGGTGCGTATTGCAATTCCGTTGGTGATCTATTTTGCCATCATGTTCTTGGTCAGCTTTTTTGCAGGCAAAAAGACGGGCGCTGATTACTCTCAAAGCGCAGCTATTGCGTTCACCGCAGCAGGAAACAATTTTGAATTGGCTATTGCAGTAGCTATTGGTGTATTCGGGATCAATTCAGGTCAGGCTTTTGTGGGTGTGATCGGCCCCCTTGTTGAGGTTCCGGCATTAATTGCGCTGGTTAATCTTGCATTCTGGCTCCGCAAAAAACACTTCAAATAATAAAAGAAAAATTATTCTTTAGGGCGCTTTTGCCTGTATGATTTATCTGTGTAGACTTTTTAAAAAACGCCAGCCGATGAAAAAGCAACGGTATAGGCACGCCGTATTTTGGTGTGCAAATGGTGTGCAAATGAAAAAAGACCTGCAACCCGGAAGTCACAAGTCTTTGATTTTCAAGTGGGCCCACCAGGGCATGATCCTGGGACCCCCTGATTATGAGTCAGGTGCTCTAACCAACTGAGCTATAGGCCCGATTTGCTGTTTAGCAAATTTGGATGGCAAATGTAGTCCATTTTCCTGCAAAATCATACAGCAAAAAGGATTTATTTTTGCGGCATGATCACCGGAATCAAACACATTATTTTCGACCTGGGCGGCGTGTTGCTGAACCTGGACCAGCAGCTGACGATACAGGCTTTTGCCGACCTGGGTATCGCCGATATCAGGGAGCGGTACGCGCAATTCGAACAAGCTACGCTCTTCGACAGCCTGGAAACGGGCGCTATCACGGCTGCAGACTTTATCGGCTCGCTCAGATCGGCCGCAGGAGACCAGTGCAGCGACGAACAGATCGTTGCGGC
Organism: Chitinophagaceae bacterium; assembly: GCA_035497375.1. Classification (GTDB taxonomy): domain Bacteria; phylum Bacteroidota; class Bacteroidia; order Chitinophagales; family Chitinophagaceae; genus Rurimicrobium. The sequence continues at coordinate 12,637 of DATJDO010000233.1, forward strand.
CTGGAACAAACTGATCCTGGACTTCCCGCTGCGCCGCCTGCAGATCCTGCAGCAATTGCAGTTGCACTACGACCTGGTGTTGCTCAGCAATACGAACGAGATCCATGAGCCCTTCTTCAATCAGGTATTGCAACAGGCGCACGGCATCCCAAACATCGGCGTGTTTTTTGACAAAGTCTATTATTCGCACCGCATGGGCCTGCGCAAACCGGATGCCCGCATCTACAGTAGAGTGCTGGAAGAGTGTGGCTTCCGTCCGGAAGAGACCTTGTTCATCGACGACAACGAACACAACATAAAAGCCGCTGAGACCTTAGGTATACAGGTGATCTGGCTGAAACCCGGCATGACCATCGAGAAGGATATTTTTCTGCAGCTTGCGGGTTGATTTCGCTAAATTTGCAGTCTTATGATTCCTGGAAAAATACTGGTGACCGGCGGATGCGGCTATATCGGGGGACACACGATTGTGGACCTGGTGAATAACGGGTTTGATGTGATTTCTGTAGACGACCTTTCCCGCGGATCCCTGCGTATGCTGGACGGCGTGGAAGCCATATTGGGCCGTAAGATCAAAAATTATAAAGTAGACCTGACGAACCTCGACGACACCCAGGCTATTTTTATCGAAAATCCGGACATTGTCGGTATTATTCATTTCGCAGCCTACAAATCAGTAAAGGAGTCGGTAGAGCAGCCCCTGAGCTATTACCGCAATAACATCAACTCTCTGGTCAATATCCTGCAATGTGCCAAAGACTACCAGGTCAGCAATATCGTTTTTTCTTCTTCCTGTTCCGTGTATGGCAATGCAGGGCAATTACCGGTAAATGAGCAGACCCCCCTGAGCACAGCGGAATCTCCCTATGCTTTTACCAAGCAGGTAGGGGAAGTGATTTGCAGTGACTTTACCAAACAGCATGCGGGCTTCCATATCATTTTACTGCGTTACTTCAACCCGGTTGGTGCGCATCCTTCGGTACAGATCGGAGAGTTACAGGAAAAGCCGGAGAACCTGGTGCCTGTGATCACGCAGACAGCGATCGGTAAGCGCGAATCGATGACCGTATTTGGCAGCGATTACGATACCCGCGACGGTTCCTGCGTCAGGGATTATATTCATGTGATGGACATAGCCCAGGCCCATACCCGTTCGCTGGAGTACCTCCTGGCCGGTAAAAGCCGCGAAGCCTGTTCGGTATTCAACCTGGGTTCCGGTAATGGTGTGACGGTGCTGGAGCTGATCAGAACTTTCGAAGAAGTGTCTGGCCGTAAACTGAACTATACCCTGGGCGCCCGCCGTGCAGGTGATGTGGTTGCCGTATATGCCGACAACTCCAAAGCCCGGAAATGGCTGGGCTGGCAACCCAAATACGGCCTGGATAAAATGATGGATACGGCCTGGCGCTGGGAGCAGAAACTGCAACTGGACGAACAGATGCGCATGAATTAGTTTTTATAGAATTAATTCTTCATATTTGCGCGATGAATTTTTTATCTATCCTTCACCGCGCAGCCCTCACGCTGTTTCTTTTGACTGCATGCCTGCCTGTTACGCAGGCTCAACGCAATGTTGTTAAGTTCGACCCTGCTCATTGCGATAGCTTTACTCACGGATTCCGCAAGGTTATTGTACTGGACCAACGCCCCGACACCTTTGGGATCATTGGTTATGTAAACTTGGGACTAAGGGGGCCTGAAAAAGTAGAGATCGATGGTTCGTTGAGCGAGAAAGTAGTAGCCTATTACCAGGCTTTATCAGAAAAAGCAGCTTCCCCGTCTGGAAAGGATTTAATTGTCGTCATTCACGACCTTATGGTCACGGAGGATAAGATGGGCTTTATGAAAGAATTTGCCTTTTTCCGTTACAGGGCGGAGTACTTTACAGGAAACGATGAGTACACTTCTTTGGGTATGATTGATACTACCATACAGGTCAGTGCAGGCGATGTTACCGCCAAATTGTTACGCAAGGTAGATGAGTCCCTTTGCACTTTTTGTCAAATACTGCTAGACAATGCCAGGGGTAAAATTGCTGATACAGTATATACGCTGGACGATATCCGGATGCTCGAAACTTTCCGCCGCATGAAGATGCCTGCATATACGGCAAAAGTGTATCCCGATGGTATTTATTCCAACTGGCCTGATTTCTTACAGTTGAAATACCTTGAAGGCAAGAAACTACTGGAATATAGAAAGAAGCGCTTCGTAGCACAGAGTATCAATAAGAAGGGAAAACCATATACTTTCGGTGTGGTTCCTTATAATCCCGATAAGCCAATTGATCCAGGAAGGATCATAGTTTTTCAGGGGATTCCGTACAAGGCTTTTGAAGGTAAGTTTTACCCTATGCGTTTTTCATCCGACAGTAACTTTCATTTTACAGCACAGACAGACCGGTACAATCCGATTATGAGGGGTGGTTATAGTCCGATGATGGCCGGTGGGGGGCTTGGTGCTGGCGTTGGTTTTGCGTTTTTTATCCCGCTGAATGGACGCGGCAGGCTTGAAGAATATGATTTTGCGATCAACTGGAGGTCAGGCAATGTCGTTCCGGGAAGGCAACTCAATGGGAAGGCTAAAAAGAGACGTTAATCAAATACGTTGATCAGAGCTGCGTTTGCTCAAAAAGATGGAGCAGGTATTTTATCCTGTAAGGCGTCTGTTACGGGCATAAAAAAAGAGATTGTGGGTTAGGACAATCTCTCTTTTTATAAATGCTAAAATAAAATTACTTCTTTTTAGCAGGTGCTGCTTTTTTTGGAGCTGCAGCTTTTTTAGCAGGAGCCGCTTTTTTTGCTGGAGCTGCTGCTTTTTTTGGAGCTGCTGCTTTCTTAGCAGGAGCTGCTTTTTTTGCAGGCGCTGCTTTCTTAGCAGGAGCCGCTTTTTTAGCAGGTGCTGCTTTCTTAGCAGGTGCTGCTTTTTTTGCAGGCGCTGCTTTCTTAGCAGGTGCTGCTTTCTTTGCTGGAGCTGCTGCTTTCTTAGCAGGAGCCGCTTTTTTAGCAGGTGCTGCTTTTTTAGCAGGTGCTGCTTTCTTTGCTGTTGCCATAACCGTTGGAATTTAATTTGGGGTTAGTAAAATTCTTATGGCAAAACTGCACAGGTAAGTTACGCCTCTGCAGTTGCTGAGATTTCTTTTACAGAAATCAATGTTTTGTTTCTTGTTTTGCGGAACTCAACAATACCGTCTGTCAGGGCGAAGATCGTGAAATCTTTACCCAGGCCTACGTTAGCACCAGGATGGTATACTGTACCACGCTGACGTACGATGATGTTACCGGAAATTGCAGGTTGTCCGCCAAATATTTTTACACCAAGACGCTTACTTTCCGAGTCCCGGTTATTCTTTACACTACCTTCACCTTTCTTATGTGCCATTTCTTTATTCTTTTACTGTATTAAAAACAAATATAACAATTCAATTTTAAAAATTATGCAATAGCATTAATTTTTATTTTAGTCAGCGCCTGGCGGTGACCATTCGACTTTTGATAGCCTTTGCGACGTTTCTTCTTAAACACGATTACTTTATCGCCTTTAAGATGCTCAACGATCTCAGCTTTTACGGAAGCGGACACTGATTTGCCAAATGAAAAATTTGAACCCTCACCGGTCATCGACACTTCTTTAAATTCAACGGCATCGCCAACCTGGCCTGCCAGCCTGTGCACAAACAACTGATCGTCTTTCTTAACTTTAAATTGT
>DATJDO010000234.1:0-6686 GCA_035497375.1 Chitinophagaceae bacterium
ATTTTAATCCCGTAATTTTGCGCCTCGTTTGGCCATTGCGGCGGTAAATTTTATTAGTATGAAGAGAATCAATGAATCGAAGAAGGTATTCGGCCTGGCACAGGAAACCGACCTTGCACAGTTAAAAAGCATCTACAGGGGACTGATCAAAGAATGGCATCCTGATAAGATACAGGATGACGAAGAGAAGAAAGCACAGGCCGAGCAGAAAAGCCAGGAGATCATTGCCGCTTACCACTTCCTGGTCAGCATTTCACCTGAAACCCACAAAGCGAACGAAGAAGAATACAACCGTATTACCTCTACCATGGTCATCGACGATTTTGAATATAAAGGACAAACGCTGAAGATCGTTTTCCAGGACAAAACGACTTACGAATACTTTGGTGTGCCCAAAAACATCTACACCAAATTCCTGAACTCGGACATCCGTTCCCGCTTTGCGCGCAGGCATATTTTTCATGCCTACCGCTACCGCAACAGCGGTAAAATGGTGGAAGCATAACGCTATATCAACGCATTTTTATTAAAAAAGGAGCCATCGTCTGACGGCTCCTTTTTTAATACTCCAAAGTTTGTTTGGCTATGGCTTAAAGTGAATTTCGATATACGTAGGAGTGTACGTATAATCAAAATGAAATGTAGTACCGGCCAATGTCACCTCTATTTCCTGAGACATATCGTCGCACAATGAATAAGCGAAGCCATCTACCGGCACTCCGCCCGACCAAAGTTCGATATTCATTTCATTGAAATTGGTACCGGCGGGTGTCAGCCAGGTAACAGTGCCCGGGAATAAAGAAGTAGAAACCGGAGGAATGGAATAACGACCGGTATGGGCCTGCGGATCGCAGCTCGTAATAGAACCCATGCTGCCCCTGAGTGCGCCATTCAAAGTCAGGCCGCTGGTATTGTACCAGCGCACTTCGGTGGTTTGTGCCTCCGCAGAGGCTCCGGCAAACAGCAGGGCTGCTGCAAATAAAATGCGTTTCATAAAAAAGATGGTTTGGTTAGATAATACGATCAAGATAATCATTTATCTTATATATGCCATCTTTATTGCTGGCTTTGCAGGAAATTGCGGATCGCAGCCCAGGTCATTTCCGGCTGATCAAATGAAACAGAATGCCCCGCATCCGGTATAATGACAAGGTGGCTCTGCGGCATCATTTCCAGGTACTCCGTCACATAGCCCCATTTCTGGTTGTCGTATTGTCCCCTCAGGATCAGCACCGGTAGCTTCACCTTTTTCAAAGCAGGCCTTGGGTCGGGGGTATTTGCGAAGCTATACATGGTCATCAGTTGGGCATAATACCCGCTGCCACCCGGCACATCGCCGCTCAGTGTGGTGGTGTCCTTCACTGTCGATTTCATCAGTTTACCATTCAGGAAGGTTTGAAAGGCATCCATCTCGGCATCAGGCGCCAGTTTGATGCCAAAGCGCATGGCAACATCAGCTACTGCGTGTGTACGTATGTTATTCGCTTCGCGGTTGGCGGCAGCATTGGTGTACTGGGGTTGTCGCAGATGCAGGCTGTCCGGCGCCACAATACCGGCCAACTCTTTCCGTACCGGAGGCAGGTGCCCGGGACCGCTCAGGATCAATTTTTCCACCAATTCAGGATGGGCAGCAGTAAATACCGTAGCCAGGATAGCCCCCCAGGAATGCCCGTACAGGATCACTTTGGACGCACCGCTTGCCTTGATAAAAGCTTCCAGGTCCTGTTGGTGCCTGCTGACAGTATACTCCCGGATATGATCCAGGCGTCCCGAAAGCCCACTGCCAACCTGGTCATACAGGTAGAGCTCGTGCCCCATCTCTGCCAAAGGCAGCAAGGATGCTTCCAGACGTTCGGAAATAAAACCGCCCGGCCCTCCGTGCACATAAATGATGGGCGTTTGCGCTGCCCCAGAGCGACTGCTGATCTTTTTCCAGGCGATTTTTGAACCGGTGGATAACTCCATATAACTGAAACCGGGCCTTGGTACTACAGGCTGCACAGCATACTTCCTGGGCATCAGCACCAAAGTTGCATAAATACCGATGGCCAGCAACAACAGGATTCCGGTAAAGCGGGCTGTTTTTCTCATCATCCTTGTGCCCGGCTCTTATTCATAATTGCTGACTACGTTTTTCAGCTCATTCAGTTTCATCAATGCCTCTACCGGTGTAAGGGTGTTGATATCTGTTTCTGACAAGATCTTTTGTACTGACCTCAAGTCATCGGAAAGCCCGTCAAAAATATTGAGCTGGAAATGTTGTGCCGGCTTTATTTTTTTGACCTTCTCCAGCTGCGTTCCGCCGCTTCCATGTTTTTCTTCCAGCTGGGCCAGTATTTCGTCTGCGCGTTCAGTGAGCGAGGGGGGCATACCTGCCATCCGCGCTACTTGTATCCCAAAACTATGGCGGCTGCCACCTTTGACCATTTTACGCAGGAAGATCACCTGGTTGTTGGTCTCCTTGTGGGTAATATGGTAGTTTTTTACGCCCGTCATCTGGTTTTCCAGTTCATTCAGCTCATGATAGTGCGTCGCAAAAAGGGTTTTCGGCTTTTCGTTGCGCTGGTACAGGTGTTCCACAATCGACCAGGCTATCGAAATACCGTCATAAGTGCTGGTACCCCGCCCGATCTCGTCGAGCAGGATCAGGCTGCGCTCTGAAATGTTGTTCACAATGCTGGCCGTTTCATTCATCTCGACCATGAAGGTACTTTCTCCGCCACTCAGGTTATCAGAGGCCCCTACCCGGGTAAATATTTTGTCGGTGAGGCCAATTGTAGCCGAAGATGCCGGCACAAAGCTGCCCATATGAGCCATCAGTGTAATAATAGCCGTCTGCCGCAGCAGTGCAGACTTACCACTCATATTCGGCCCTGTGAGGATGATGATCTGTTGCTGGTCTTTATCCAGCAGGATATCGTTGGCCACATAAGGCTCGCCGGCTGCAAGCCGCTGTTCGATGACAGGGTGCCTTCCGTTCCTGATATCAATCAGGTGATCTTCCGTCAATACCGGTTTGTGGTAGTTAAAGCGCTGGGCATTATCGGCAAAACAAAGCAGGCAGTCAAGTTGTGCTGCAATGGATGCATTGACTTGTATGGCACTGATGAATGGGTCGATTGCAGCCATCAGTTGCTGGTACAGCTCCAGTTCCAGAGCGAGAATTTTGTCTTCTGCACCGAGTATTTTTTCTTCGTATTCTTTCAGTTCAGGGGTAATGTACCGTTCGGCATTCGTCAGCGTTTGCTTGCGTATCCATTCAGCCGGCACCTTATCCTTATGGGCATGTGTTACTTCCAGGTAATAACCGAAAACATTGTTGAAGGCAATCTTCAGCGTGGTAATACCCGTTTGCTGTACTTCCTTTTGCTGGATCGCCAGCAGGTATTCCTTACCATTCCGGGAAATCGTCCTCAGGCTGTCAAGCTCTTCATGTACCCCATTGCAGATCATGCCGCCTTTGGCCGCCACAGCAGGAGCGTTTTCATCTATGCTTTGGTTAATCCTTTCCTGCAGTGCGATACAGGGTTCGATCTGCCCGGCCATCTGCTCCAGCACCGGATGGCCCGATGCCTGGCACAATTGCTGTATCGCTTGTATCTGTTGCAGGCCCCTGGCCAGTTGCAATACCTCACGGGGATTCACTTTTTTCAGCGGCACCTTGGAAATCAGGCGTTCCATATCCCCGATCTGCCGGATATGGTGTACTATATCCTTATTTAAAGACTGCTCTTTGATAAAGAACTCCACCAACTCCAGGCGTTGGTTGATCTTCGGCAGGTCAAACAGCGGCAGGATCACCCAGCGTTTCAGCAAGCGGGCTCCCATAGGGGTTTGTGTATGATCCAGCGCCTGCAGCAGACTCACAGACTGCTCCTGCCCGTTACCCAGCAGTTCCAGGTTGCGGATAGTAAAGCGGTCCATCCACAGGTAATCGCCCGCTATGATCCGCTGTATCGAATTGATATGCTGCAGGTGGGCATGCTCTGTATCTTTCAGGTAATGAATCGCAGCGCCTGCAGAAATAATAGCAGCCCGCAACTCCTCAATGCCATATCCTTTAAGCGACACCGTGTTGAAATGTTTGAGCAGCATTTCATAAGCATAAGTATCCTGGAAGATCCAGTCTTCAAGCGCAAAAGTGTAAGTCTTGCTGTCAAAATATTCTTTAAAGTATTTCTGTTTTCCTTTGGACAAGATGATCTCAGAGGGTTGAAAACTCTGCAGCAATTTGTCCATATAAGCCTCGTCGCCTTGTGCCGTAAACAGCTCCCCGGTACTGATATCAATAAACGTAACACCACATAAGGGATCTCCCAGGTACAATGCGGCAAGAAAATTGTTGGTTTTATTCTCCAGCAGTTTATCGCTGATGGCCACTCCTGGTGTGACCAGCTCTGTAACACCCCGCTTTACGATCCCTTTTGCCTGCTTCGGATCTTCAAGCTGATCGCAGATCGCCACCCGGTATCCTGCTTTGACCAGCTTATGGAGGTAGGTTTCCAGCGAAAAGTGCGGAAAACCGGCCAGTTCGATACTGGAAGCCGAGCCATTGGCCCGCTTGGTCAGTGTAATACCCAATACCCTTGCGGCAATAATGGCATCAGCAGCAAACGTTTCATAAAAATCCCCCACGCGGAATAACAGCACGGCATCGGGATATTTGGTCTTGATTTCCCGGTGCTGCTTCATTAAAGGGGTCTCTGTACCTTCTTTTTTAGCCATTTGCGTACAAACCTAAACAAAAAACACACCTTTCTTAAGGTGTGTTTTTCAACATTGTGTATAAAAATTCTGTTCTCCCGGCTTTGTCAGTTCACCAGGAAATTGATATTGGTCATCCATTTGCTGGAGTCTGCTTCATTACCCGGACCGACCAGGTATTCCTCGTAGCTATATTGCAGCGTCTTATGTTTTTCCTCTATATATTTTCCCAATACCCGCTGTGCTTTTTCCAGTCCGGCGTAACCTCCTTTGTACAATATGGAGCAAGTGTGCATGGCGGGGATGGAAATGACTTCTGCTCCTTTTACCGGCTCCGTGCCGGATATAGCAAATGCAGGAGCCATGTCTGCAGTCTGGTCCTGCTCGTTCCAGGCATAGTAGAAAGTACAGGGAGGTCCTTCGATCCGCGCACCTGCCTCTTTCATCAGCGACCAGAACGCATCGCCTGAAAACTTTTTCATTTCAGTCCATGGAACTGTTTTGCGCACAATGGCAAAAGTAGTGGCGGGAAAATCCTTTTCGATGACATGACTTGTGGTCAATTCCAGCTGAGGATGCGCCTCTGTATAATTTTTCAGCAACTCCAGACCTCTTTCAAAATCCTTTCCGATCATTTTATCCGTCATGAAATTAAATGCATTCATCGGAAATTTCGAATGCATCGTCAGTGTCCAGGTCACTTTTGTTTCCTTTTCGTTCACGGCTTCAGTCTTTAAAAAACCTGAGGCATGGCCTTCCCAGGGCTTCACAAACAAAAGATCGAAATTCATCTGCTCTGCCGTCGTTGCTGTGTTGGTCATCTTGCCAGATCCGGTCTCATCTCCTACCCAGGTATAGCTGCTGCCGGGCTGACCGTCTATTCCGTCATAACTAAGCTGTACGCTGGGTTCTACCTCTACCCATGGACTCCAGTTGGGCCAGTTTTTGAACCTGGAAACCTGGTCAAAAACGACATTTTGCGGGGCCATTATGGTTGTGGTCCGGAGTACCGTAACCTCTTTCGCTTGCATCAGGCCCAGTAGAAGGAATACCGCTATGACCAGTAATACCACTATACCCAGGACCTTCAAAAACTTCTTCATATCAGATAATTTTTCTACAAGATAACACTTGTCCGGAAAAAAAATAATTCATTCTCACAATGAAGCAAAAATGAATTACATTATAAGTAAAAAAGAGGAGCGTATACGCTAATATTCATCTTCATTAAAGAAGAAATCTTCTTGTGTCGGGTAATCCGGCCAGATATCTTCCACACCTTCATACACTTCTCCTTCATCGTCCAATTCCTGAAGGTTTTCCACCACTTCCAGCGGAGCTCCGGAACGGATGGCATAGTCTATCAGTTCGTCTTTGGTGGCAGGCCACGGAGCATCTTCAAGGTGTGATGCTAGTTCTAAAGTCCAAAACATATTAACTAATTTGAGTTTTATTTTTGATTTGACGCAAATGTAAGTGTTACACGTTAAAAACAAATTTTTTTTTCCAAAGCTTTAAGATAGATTCATAAGAAGACCTGCCTGCTTACCACATTTGCTCGGGAACAGATAAAAATCTGGCCATAAGGGTCAATTATTCATTTGTGAACGCATTTTTGCACAAAAAAGTATGCTTATTTTTGACGGCTTTTGAAAAGTAGCTGTAATTATATAATATCGGGCTTTGAAACAAAACAATAAGAAATCAATTCATTCGTTTAAATACAAATAAATCAACCCAGTTTTCCAGCTTGAAGCCGTATAAAATCCTGATATTTTTTTTACTTTCTTTTATCCTGACAGGGACCGGTAATCAGGTTTTTGCACAACAGGCCAAAACAGACAGCATCAGGCTGGCCCGTCAAAAAGTGATCGACAGCACCAGGGCTGTGCTCAAACAACGGTCAGACAGCCTGGCTACCCTACGTAAATACAAAGAAAGCAAACGCTATAAAGACAGCGTCACCAACTCCCGTAGTGCCG
>DATJDO010000235.1:0-2267 GCA_035497375.1 Chitinophagaceae bacterium
CCTATCCGTATCAGCGGCCTTTTTATGTTTACTTTTTATTGCTTTTCATCAGGGCTAATACATCGTCCAATTGGTTAAAGCGGCTTTCCCATATTTTTTTGAATTCCGCGAGCCATTTGTCGATCTCCTGCATTTTATCAATTTCGAGGCGGTAATAAATTTCCCGTCCCTGGCTTTCTGCCCTGATCAGTTCGCATTCTGCCAGTATCTTCAGATGTTTTGATACAGCCTGCCGGGTGGTATCAAAGTGGCTGGCCAGTGCATTGGGCGTCATCGCCTGCACCGCAATCAGCATAATGATCGCTCTCCTCGTCGGGTCTGCTATAGCCTGGAACACATCTCTTCTCATTTTTTACTTTTTAAGAAACCAATTGGTTGCAAATTTAATTGTAATCTTCCGCTTGTTCAAAAAATTTTTTCCGGAAGTACTTAACGGACCGAGCCCAGGCTTCCTGCCCTGTATCGTTAGATCACTGTTCATGAACAACAAGTTGCACGCTATGATTTTTCAATATACTTTTTGCACATTCGTCTTCCCTGAAAGATCAATACATTATATCAAAACATTATGCTGATGCCCGGATAGGGAAAGCAGCTGAAATGCTGCAATTGTATGGTGTAGATGAAAAGCATGCTGCCAATCGGGCCGGGGTATGCTACCCGCGCACCCGCCTGATCGTCGTAAAGCGCTTACTGAAATACTCCTCACCTAAGCCGCTGATCGTAACACCTTTACTTCCGGCATGGATGAAGCGGATCTGCTTTCTTTTACCCGAAACCACGATACCGACATGAGCCGTCTTTTTTTGCTTGTGGTCAGGCCCCTTAAAGAAAATAAGATCGCCGGCTTTTGCCTTCTTTGAACGGATGCGCTTACCACTTTGCGCCTGGTCTGCCGCTGTACGGGGCAGCTGAACCCCGAAATGCCGGAAACAATAAGTGGTGAAGCCCGAACAGTCAAATCCCTTCGGAGTACTGCCGCCCCATTTATAGGGGACATTCAATTGCCCTGAGGCAAAATCAACCAGCCGCCGCATCTGCTTCTTTCCCAGTTTGTGCGTGGCCGGTGGATCCTGTGCAGCAACCCGTGTATGCGTTTTGCAGGAGACAAAAGGCAGACACCATAAGCATGCTGCATACATCAGTATACGGGCTGATTTCATACGAGCAACAAAAGTAACGGTATGCGGGCACGCATAAAAATTCCTTGTTCAAAAGCAATTTTAGACCGCTTACATAGTGTGAAAACGCCGGGAATTCCTAATTTTGTTTAAGAAATGACTATAGTTTTATAAACAAAATAAAACTTATAGAAATAACTATCGAGATTATGATGGGATTTCTGAAAGAAGATAGCAAGTACCAGGAAGCATTATTGCCGGGAATGACAGCAGCCAGCGCCCTGTCCTTCCTGAAGCCATTCAACCTGGCCAGGCTCATTAAACCGAAAAACAATTACCAGCCACCCGTCACTTTAGTTTTGACGGGCCAGACCATGCACCATACCAGGTAACCATGATGAGCAGAACTGAAACCTTTATTCTCATACTGAGTATAGCCATCCTGACTTTTATCCTGGGCTATGTTATTTACCATGCCTGAGGAAAGCACAGGCGGTTAGCACATGAAGAAGCTGCCTTGTTTGTGCGGCAAACCTCTATTTTGCTTTTTCTTCCAGGTTCGTTTAGCCGATATACCTGTTGTGATCGGGCGCAACAGAGCAGCGCCTGCTCTCCTGATGCCCTCCTGCTCGGGCTTACCGCTTCTGCACCGGAACACATACCCTGCTTCCGTTTTCTGAAATGGCTTCCAGTATATACGTACCGGCCGGCCATGCAGCCAGGTCGACCTGGTGCCTGTTCGCCAGTTTCGGGTCACGATAGACAATCTTTCCATCCCGTGTATACACCAGCACCTGGTGCGCTACGGGTAATTCGCTGGCAAAGCGCCCGTCTGAAGGATTGGGATAGACACGAATCAGGTCCTGCAGGCTGTTTGTTTCTGTAAACGAAAGCACCGCATGATTGTTACTGAGGATCAGGCCGCTGTCTCCGACTATATAGGCAACACTGTCGTTGCGCACTGTAACACCATTGAGCGGCTGCGCTGCCTCGGCTATATTCATCCAGGGATCTGCCGGATCGGAATAGTAGATAAGGCCTTTGCCCGTGGTGCGGGACCTGCCGACAGAGATCAGGGAATCCCTTTTGGAGATGGCCATTGCCTTCATATCCGGGTAGTAAAAAGTAGCAGAGTGCGGTTCGAAC
>DATJDO010000236.1:0-7567 GCA_035497375.1 Chitinophagaceae bacterium
TCGAAATAGATCAGCACATTGCGGCAAAGGATCAGCTGGAATTCATTAAATGAGCTGTCAGACACCAGGTTGTGGGTCGCAAAAATCATCTTTTCCTTCAGTTGGTCGTTAAAAATAACCCGGTCATATTTGGCGGTGTAGTAGGAAGAGAAGTCTTCTTTTCCGCCGGCCGCAATATAATTTTCCGAATAATCTTTCATGTGCGACAAAGGGAAAATGCCGCTGCGCGCTTTCTCTACGACCTCGGGATTGATATCTGTTGCATACAGTAATGACTTATGCAGGAGTTGCGCTTCCTGCAGCAGGATAGCCATCGAGTATACCTCCTCGCCGGTAGAGCATCCTGCATGCCAGATACGGATAAATGGTTTTGAAGCGATTTCGGGAAGAATCTCTTCACGCAATGTCCTGTAAAAGCCCGGGTCCCGGAACATTTCGGTTACATTTACGGTGATCTCTTCCACAAAACGCTTCAGGTAGTTTTCGTCTGATTTTACTTTGTAATGAAATTCGTCAAAGCTGGGAAAGCGATCCAGGGCAATCAACCTGTTGATACGGCGGTGCAGGGAGGCCTTTGAATAGTCTGTAAAATCATAGCCATAACGGTCCAGTACATCGTCCAGGAGCAGTCTTAATTGGTCGGTATTGATCAGGATTTCCAAGCGCTTATTTTTGACCTAAGTGTACAGACAACAGGTGCAGCAACCGGTCTACATCCACAGGTTTTGAAATATAATCGCTGGCACCGGCTTCCATACACTTTTCTTTGTCGCCCACCATAGCCTGAGCCGTTACTGCTATTACCGGTATATCGTGTTGCCTGCGTATCTTGGGGATGGCCTCATATCCATCCATTTCCGGCATCATCATATCTATCAATACGAGGCTGATATCTTCCGAATCATTCAGGAATGCCATGCCTTGCAGCGCGCTGCCGGCCGTTACACAGGGGTATCCTTTTGCCTTTAAGGTAGCAGACAAGGCAAAAATGTTCCTGGGGTCATCGTCTATGATTAGTATTTTACCAGACATATTTAGGCGTTGTTTTTATTGGTTTTGTCATAAAGCCATACCCTCAGCAAAGACAGTAACTGGTCAATATCCACTGGCTTGGTGATGTAGTCGGATGCTCCTGCTTTAATACATTTTTCACGGTCTCCCGTCATGGCTTTTGCCGTCACCGCTATGACCGGCAGGTTTTTCCATTGTCCATTGTCCCTGATCCTCCTGGCTGTTTCGTAGCCGTCCATCTGCGGCATCATCATATCCAGGAGCACAATGTCAATCTCAGTATGGGTTTTGAGTTTTTCCATGGCCTCTTTACCATCTATGGCCGTCACTACATTCATATTCATCTGCTCCAGCGCCTTGGACAGGGAAAAGATATTGCGTACATCGTCGTCTACGACCAATACGGTTTTGTGTTTGAGTACATCATTCAGTACACCCAGCTTCTTAAAACTATTGCTGCCTGTCTTTTCTTCATTTTGCTGTACCATGTGCAGGAAGATGGATACTTCATCCAATATACGCTGGTAGGAATGTGCTGTTTTGACCACAATGGAATCTGCGTACTTCTTGATGCGCTGTTCTTCCGTCATCGACAGGCTTTTGCCGGTAAACACAATAATGGGCAGGTCTTCCAGCTCCGGATTCCTTTTTACTTCTTCCAGGGTGCTGTACGATTTATTGTCGGGTATACCCATATCGAGTATCACACAGTCGGCATCTGCTTTCAGTGCTTCAATACTTTCTGAAATGGTGTTTTTAATATCGGAGTTGATATTGAACGTCTCGAGGAAGTAGGCAAGAGCCTTGGCGTGCATCGGGTTGTCTTCGACGATGAGTACTTTTTTAGAATCCCGGTTCAGGACATGTTCCAGCTTTCTGAAGATGTCCTGCATTTGCTCAAAGGCTACCGGTTTGTCAATAAAGTTGATGGCCCCTTTCATCATACTTTCCTTTTTCAGGGCGTGAGAAGACATAATGTGCACGGGTATCGGCCGGGTTTGCGGATCTCCTTTCAGCTCTTCCATCACCTGCAGGCCACTTTTTACCGGCAGCTGGATATCCAGCAAAATGCCGGTAGGCTTGAACTGCCGTGCCAGCGGTACAGCCTCGTCGCCCCGTACGCTGACAATGCCTTTATAGCCACTTTTGCGGGTAAAGTCCAGCAGAGATTTTGCAAAATTGGTATCATCTTCAACGATGAGGATAGATCTGTCTCCTGCTTTGATTGCTCCCCTTTCGTCCGGTATGCTCTCCGGTATGTGTGTAGACAGGTATCGGGCCGTCTCTGTGTCCTCTTGTTGCTGTGCTTCGGGCAGAGGGGGAGCTTCGGCAAAAGAGCCCTGATCGCCTGTGTTTTCCTGCGATACCGGTATGCTCAGGGTAAAGGTACTGCCTTTCCCCTGTGTGCTTTCCAGGCTGATGTCGCCGCCCAGCAGCCGGGCCAGCTCTTTGCTGATAGACAGCCCCAGTCCGGTACCGCCGTATTTCCTGCGTGTGGACCCATCTTCCTGCTGGAAGGCCTCGAAAATCATGTTTTGCTTATCTTCTGCGATACCGATGCCCGTATCTTCAACGGAAAGGTTGATAAAGCCGTCTATTTTGGAATCCGCGATATGCAGGGTGATACTTCCTTTGCGTGTAAATTTCAATGCATTGGAAATCAGATTTTTCAACACCTGCTCTACACGCAATTTGTCTGTTACGATCTGGTCTGTTTCTTTTTTACTGCTGCTGATGTCGAAGCTGATATCCTTTTCGCGTGCCATAGGCTCGAAAATGCTCTTCATGTCAGACACGATTTCTCCGATAGCTACGGCTTCATATTCCAGGCTCATTTTACCCGCTTCGATCTTGGAAAGGTCCAGTATCTCATCTATGAGCAGGAGCAGGCCATTGCCTGAACTTTGGATCACTTTGGCATATTCTACCTGGTCATTGTTCAGTGTGCCATCATTGTTTTCGGCCAGTAAGCGGCTGAGCAGCAAGATGGAGTTCAGCGGTGTGCGCAGTTCATGCGACATATTAGCTAAAAATTCCGATTTGTATTTGGTGCTCTGTTCAAGGTCCGCAGCCTTGCGTTTTACTTCAAGGTTTGTTTCCTGTATGATATAGTTCCGTTCTTCCAGCAAGCGGGAACGCTCTTCCAACTCCTGGTTGGCTTGCTGCAGTTCTTCCTGCTGTACGCGCAATTCTTCATCGGAAGCCTGTAGCTTTTCCGTCTGCGTTTCGAGTTCTGCATTGATGTTCTCCAGTTCGTTGTGTTGCGACTGCAACTCTTCCGCCTGTGCCTGCGTTTCTTCCAGCAGGTCCTGCATGCGTTCATAATTAATCGCTGCATTGATCGCAATGGCTAAAGATTCAGCATTATCCTGCAGGTATGCCATAGCGAGGGCACCTGGTTTTTTGAGCAAACCAAGCTCGAGTACACCGATCACCTGTTCGTCGTACAGTAAAGGCTGCACTACTGCAAATACCGATTGGGTCTGCCCGACAGAAGACCTGATCGTCAGGTAGCTTGGGGGCAATTCGTCAGAAAGGATAAGCTCTTTGCTGAGCACTGCCTGTCCTGTTAATCCTTCGCCCGGGGCTATCTCTGAAGGGGCATCCGCGATCGCAAAGCCTCCCTGGAGACGCAGGTTCAGGTTGTTATCCGCCACATAGAGCGTGCCCACCTGGGCGTCCAGGTATTGCGCTACACTGTTGATGATTTTTTGCGACAGGCTTTTGATAAAACGCTCTCCGCGTATGGCTTTCGTAATGTTGAGTGTTCCGGTTTGTAGCCAGTTTCTTTTGTTCAGCTCGGTAAAGTTCGTGTCCAGCGATTCCACCATTTTATTCAGTGCCGATGAGATACGGCCCAGCTCGTCTTTCGCCTCATCTTTACTATGTGTTTTATAATCGCCTGCTGCAATCTTTTGTGTCACCAGTTCCATCTCCACGATACGGTTGACGGTCTCCTCGTACTTTTCTTCCTCTTCCCGTTGTTGTCTTACCCGCTCTTCCAGGTCATTTTTGATACGGACATAGGCCAGTAGCGATATCAGTATGGAGATGATGGCGGCCACTATGACCAGTACCGGTGTATATGTGGTGTATTTTTCCTGGCTCTTTATCCGTTCAGCCAGCAACGTTTTTTCCCGTTCCTGCAATTCCCTGACCAACACCCGCAGATCATCCATGATCCGCTTGCCTTTGTTCATTTCTGTGACCGTGTTTTCATAGAGTTCGGTCCGCCCGCTCAGTCCTTTGTCTGTAACATATTGTACCACACGCTGCATTTGAGCGAAGCGCTGGTCCAGCAGTATTTTAATTTTCTCCAGGGTACGTTGTTGCTCATTATTATCCTGTGTCAGCGTACTCAGGCTGCGGTACTGCGCCACACATTTTTCATAAGCGCCTTTGTAGGGTTCGAGGAATGAAGCGTCATTCGTAATCACATACCCCCGTTGACCTGCTTCAGCGCCCCTTGCTGTTGAGATCAAACCTTCCGCATTTTTAATGACTTCATTGGTATGGTTTACCCATTGAGAGGATTCGATCAGTTTCTTATTGCTGTAGTAAGATGCGAAAGAACTAATGAGTAAAATCGCTATAGATACACCAAAGACAAACTGTAATTGCCTGATGATCGCAGCGGAATATTTTTTTTTGGTCATTTTCTGAGTAAATAAGTTGTTTAAGCTTTGTGATGCACAGGAAGGGTAATAATGAATGTTGCCCCTTCTCCTTCTTTGCTCCGGGCAGTAATCGTGCCGTTGTGCTTGTCAATTATTTTTTTGACGATAGCCAGCCCGATGCCGGTACCTTCGTAATCCTCTTTGGGATTCAGTCGCTGAAAAATTGTAAATACTTTTTCAAGATATTGTTCGTCGAAACCAATGCCGTTGTCGGCTACTTCTATACGGCATATGGGCTCTGATCCGCTGCCCTCCTGCAGTTCCGCTTTAATATGGATCACAGGCTGCGCTTCCTTTTTTGAAAATTTCAAAGCATTGCTGATCAGGTTTTGAAACACCTGGCGCATTTGACCGGATATGACATCCAGCTGAGGAATATCACTGATTGTAATAAACGCATTTTTTTCCCTGATCGACAGTTCCAGGTCTACCAGTATTTCTTCGATCAGTTCTTTAAGGTCGGTCCGTTCAAATAGTGAATCGATGGAGAGCCTTGAATACTCCAGCAAGTCGTTGATCAGCCGGTTCATGCGGCTGGAGGCGTCGATGACCCGGTTGATGTTGCGGTTGGCCTCAGGTGTATCCAGAAGAAAACGCTCTTTGAGCAGGTTGCTGTAAATCTGTACTTTTCGCAAGGGCTCCTTAAGGTCGTGGGAAGCTACAGAGGCAAATTGCTGCAGCTCGTAGTTACTCACTTCCAGCTCCTTGTTTTTGGCAATCAGTTCGGTGGTGCGCTCCTGTACACGGGCTTCCAGGATTTCGTTCGCCGTTTTTTGTTCCTGTATATCGGTAAAGGTGCCGATCCACTTTTTAATCTCGTTGTTTTGCCGCACCGGTACAAATTTGAGCAAATGATACCGGAATTCTCCTGTACTCTTGTTCCGGATGCGTACTTCTCCTACAAATATTTTACCGGCCTCAATGCTTTTGTCCACTGCTTCATACACTTTCTTATCCTCTTCATGCACGGCAGGCATGGTGCTGGCATCATCCGAATACAGGAACCAGGGTTCGTTGACAAACTCTATGGTACAGTCAGGCCTTACACTGAAGGCAATCTGTGGCATCGATTCCAGTATGGACAATTGAGCCGACAGCGTTTCTTTCAGTTTTTCTTCTGTTGCCTTCCTGGTTTCCACTTCATCCAGCAAGGAAAGACGCGTGTTGTTCAATTCTCTTTTCTGGTCGAAAAGTTGTACCAGGGTTTTGACCCTCAGGATAAACAGGTCAGGATCTACAGGTTTGGTGACGTAGTCAACGCCTCCGGAGGTATAACCCTTTGTAATGAATTTCTTGTCGGTATTGACGGCAGAAAGGAAGATGATGGGGATGTCTTTGGCTTTCTTAAAACCGGATAGTGCTTCCGCCACTTCAAAGCCGTCCATGCCAGGCATTTGTACATCGAGGATGATCAGGGAGTAGGCATTATTCAGTATTTTTTTGAGTGCCTCTTCTCCTGAAGTTGCCGAGTCTACGGAAAAACTGTTCAATTCCAGAATCCGCTGAAGCGAAAATATATTTTCCTCCTTATCGTCAACTATTAATATCATGGCAGGCAAAAAGAGATAAATTTAGGCGGAAATACAAGTCTGGCGGGAAGTTCTTTACCGAAAAGTTAAAATATTAACACATTCAATGTCGCCTCATGTGTTTTTGCTGTACGCAGGTTTGAATTGTGTAAAAGAATCCGTTCATGATGAAATGATGGACAGAAATCGGCGGCCCATATTTGCTGTACATAAAAACAGATCATGAACAAACAAACAGACGACATCCGCTTTTTTACAGACAATCTCGGCATTTCAAAATATCCTGTAGTAGACACAAAGGGCTCGCGCATACAAAATGTACTGGCATTGGTGGGGCTGCACAGCCAGGCAGAACTGGAGCGTTGTGCCCAATACCTGAAAGGGAAGATTATGGCGTTCGGACGTTCTCTGGATGGCTCCTGTATGGTAATACCCGAGTATACACAGAGCCAGCAGACTGCTCCTGCAGGTCTGGCAAAAGGCATTCTTGTCGAATTACAGGCTTAACTCACTGGCGATGTCCCTGACTCAATACAAACAAAAACGCACGCAGGCAAAGACGCCGGAACCCTTTGGTGGTAAAGCCAAAAGCAAAGGGCTGGTATTTGTGATCCAGAAGCACGCGGCCTCGCACCTGCATTACGACTTTCGCCTGGAAATGGATGGGGTATTGAAAAGTTGGGCGGTACCCAAAGGGCCTTCGCTGAACCCTTCCGTAAAACGCCTGGCTATGAAGGTCGAAGACCATCCCTACGATTACCGCACTTTTGAAGGTATTATTCCGCAGGGGCAGTATGGAGGCGGTACCGTCATTGTGTGGGACGAAGGGACTTATGAACCCATCGAAGCCGTAAAGGGGGGTAAAGCAGCTCAGGAAAAACATTTATTGCAACAGCTCAAAGACGGTTCGTTGAAGTTTGTACTGAAAGGGCATAAGCTGAAAGGCGAATTCGCATTGGTCAAAACAAAAGGTATGGGAGACAATGCCTGGCTATTGATCAAGCACAACGATCAACATGCTGCTAATAAAGATATTACACTCAAAGACAAGTCCGTGGTGTCTGAAAAGACACTGGAACAGGTAGCAAAAACCTCAGACAACATCTATGGCCAGGCGACCCAAAAAACCGCTGCTGCCAAAGCCCCTAAAAAGGCTGCCGTTAAAAAAGCGGCAAAGGCTGTACCGGCAAAAAAAAGCCCGGCCGTAAAAAAGAGTGAACTGAAATCTTTGCTGAAGGGCAGTACGAAGAGGAGCTTTTTTACAACGGTGAAGCCGATGCTGGCATCTTTGGTAGACAAAGCCTTTGATGAAAAAGGTTGGGTGTATGAGGTCAAATGGGATGGATACCG
>DATJDO010000237.1:0-6721 GCA_035497375.1 Chitinophagaceae bacterium
CTGGCCGGAGCTGGCTCAGTCACAATCGAGGGATGAAACGACCAATGCTTTTGCTACTGTCTTTTCCAGCCTGAAGCGTGTGGTGGTATCGAAGACCATCGGCAATAGCGCTGATGAACAGACAAGCATTATCCGCGACCATGTGAAAGAGGAGATTCTCAGGCTGAAGCAAGAGGAGGGTAAGGCAATCTCTACCGGGGGCGTGTCCTTGCCGGCGCAGCTGATAGAATGGGGACTGATCGACGAGTTCCACATCGTGGTTCACCCCGTCATCGTTGGTCAGGGGCGACGCTTGTTTACCGAAATGCATTTGCCGGAAAATGTAGGTTTACAGTTAATGGCCTCGCAAACGCTGGGCAGTGGCTGTGTGGCCTTGCAATATGAAAAAGTATTATAGCAAGCCGCTGGGTCCAGCGGCTTCTTTCTTTAAGCTGGGCCACGAGGATGTTTTAAAAAGTTTGTATTAGTCTTTCTGTGCGAAGAGGTCAGTAAGTTTATACCCCAGGCCGAAACCCAGCCAGAAACGACCCTGGTAGTTCCATGAACGAGCAGGAGCGCCGATGCCAATATCCCAGCCTCCATACACTCCGATCTGTACCCCGCGTACATCCATCATCACACCGGCTCCGGGAGACAGGACTGCAATGTTTTGTTTATCGGCGCCCAGAAAAGGCTTATCTCCTGCCGTAGTGGTAACAGAGTCCAGGGTGGCCGATGACAGGTTGATAAAAGGGCCGACTCTTAACGAAGTGTGGTTCCGTAAGACATAAGTGTTTTTCTTATTGATGATGCTACTCCTGGTGATCTTATAGCCGCCGAAAACACCAATGTTGAACCCTGCTATGATGTCATCTTTTACGGTAGTATTTCCTTTTGTATAGCCAAAACGGTATTTGAAGGGAATAGCCAGGGCACCCAGTACAAACGACTGGTGATTATAAGCAATGTATTCCCTGTTCTGGAGTTCCAGTACATATGTTCCGGTTCGGTCATATTTGTCTACCAGATAGTATTCGATGCCCGTATTCGCCTGATTGTAAACAGCAATACGGTTCGAGTTTTTAAACCAATTGCTTGCTGTTTCCGGTGAAAGTACAGGCACTTTTTCACCACTTAGTGCGGTCTCAGCAGCAAGGATACGCCTGGTCGCCGGTTTTGCGGCAATAGTGGGCGTGCCGGCACAATCGTATGCTATCTCGTATTCTTCTATTTGCCTGTTGGCCGGAACTTTGTATATCCTGTTCAACCCGTAGTTCACATAGAGTACGGTCTTGTCATTGTCATCAAGATACAGGTTTGCCTTTCCCTCTGCTCCCGGGTACCAATTGATACGGAGCTGCTTGTCGGCTTTAATAGTAACAGGCGATCCGTGGCCGGTGATTGCAGATTCAACTGTTATGGCAGCCCCCCCGCTTTTCAGCTTTGTGGTATGAGTGATAGCAGTACCGGAACCGGCAGGTGGTGTATAGGACTGAGGGCAATCAGGCACCGTAACAATTTTGATCACTTTTGCTAATGGGCCGAATTTGAAAAAACCGGGTAGCTCTGTTGTCTGGGCGGATGCGAGCGTACTTCCAAGAAGTAAGCCGGTAAGGAGAAATGGCTGTTTCATAATCATTGTATCTGGTTGTTTTAAAAGATCATTTTATGCTGTTGGGAATATTCCTGCTGCAGTTTCCGGTGTTTGTTGTAAAAGTAGAATGCACGAAAAAAGCACACAAGGTGAAAAATACCCTTTTTAATACCCACTTATCCGATTGACGGTAAGAGGTATTATGTATAAAAACCTTTCAACAGACAGACGGAGAGGTTTTTATGTTGCCATAAGGCGAAAGGAGGCTATATGTTCAACAATTAATATGGTGTTTTCATGTGGGCAAAAGCATAGTTTGTCAAGTCGCAGTCTGCCGTTATTAAGGGGCATGATACATTTGGGTCAACCCATTAAAAATGTACAGCGTTTGAAAAAACTACTATTAGCTGCTATCTCAGCCATGAGCACGGCGCCTTCCTGCACCCGGTATTTCCGGTATTTGTATGGTACGACAATCGAAAACGCTGGACATTGCAGAACTTCCTTCCGGCATTTATGTCATGAGCCTTACCAACCAAAACAAACAAAAAGTAGTCAAACGAATCGTAAAACAATAGCCTTCCCGGCTTTCGTTTAACGGTATCTCCGATGAAAATACAAGGCCCTGAACTACGGTTCGGGGCCTTGTTATAAAACGGTTTGGGTTTTTTGACCAGAGCTTTTTTGTTTGTTCTTTCGCTACGCCAAATTCATCATATCATTGGTCAATAATGTACTTTTAATTCGTGTATACCAGAATATTATATACAGTACTGCTGGTATTGGCCGCAAGCCTTGCCGGGGCGCAGGTGCCGGGTATGCGGAAGTACACCTTGCTTGATGGCTTTACTGCCAACAACAGTTACTATATAGACCAGGACAAGCGCGGCTATGTATGGATCGGGACTGATAATGGGGGTATGCGTTTTGACGGAAGGCAATTTGCCGAATTGCAGCAATTTTACCGGCCCGACAATAAGGTGATCTTACGTTGTGCTTTGGTGGATAGCGCAGTGATGTTATTGTTTCCGTTTGCCGGCCGGATGCAGGGCATGAATCCCGCTACATTGACTCCCGTCCGTATCCAGCCGGAAGTCTTTGCCAGGGATTTTTGGAGGCGCGTAGGCCCTTCCGATACTTTTCTTTCTATCAGTCAAAACGCGAAAACAGCGTACCGGTTTTATGGAAAAAAAATAACAGAATACAAATTAGATGCTTTTGCTGATACTGTCATGACCTTTGCCGCTATTGGCAACAGGTTTATAGGCTGGGGCGCGCACAATTATTTATATGCTTATGATCCGCAAAATCATACGAGGCAAAGATTGTTCCGGGATCATAAAATACCCATGCAACATTTGAATGGCGAAAGGAGTATACACCTGGAAGGTAGCAATTCGATTATTATTTATAATGAAAAGTGCAACAGTGCTGCAATATACGAGTACAGACCCGGTGATAGCCTCTTGCAATGCCTGCGCAGCCTGAAGCTGCCCAAGGGTGTTACAGATGTATCTATTGCTTTACTGGATAGAAATAATCATCTGTGGATGGTCTTTAATAATAACATCGGGGTAGGTTATTATGACTTTGCGCGGCCCGAAAAAACTGGAGAGATGACCTATGTCCTGCCCGCCAGGTATGTTCATAATGTGTTTATTGACGACCACGATAACATATGGTTGTCCACTTCCAATAATTCATTGTATTTCCTTTCTGAGCAGCATTTTAAGAATGCTGCATTAAGCAGGCGTTTCCCCATGCAAACAGAGCTTCCCAAGAGTATCAGCGGAAATGAACAGGAGCTTTGTATCAGCTATGTCAATAAAAATATACTGGCCTGCATCAACGGGAACAAGACGCGATTGATAACACTCAGCAGTTCTTTTGCAAATGGCTTTCGTTTGCTGGAATTTGATCCGGGGAGGTATATCATTTGGGGCTCTAAACTTGGACTGGTCAATACCCGGACTGGTCATGCATCCTATATGGGCCCTGTGGATATCAGCTACAAAGATGTGTGCAGTTATGACCATAATGGCGTGCTGGCGGCCACCAGTTACCAGGTGGCACATATTAACATTGGTAAACCAGGCTGGAAGAATATTTTTACCGGAAGGTCATCAGCTGTTTGTGTGCTCTTAAATAGACACATCTTAATCGGCACGCCCTATGGATTGTTCGCGAGTCCGAAATTGTATGATTCTGTTCTCAAAGTGAAAGACAGCGTATTGCAACGAACTTATATACTGAGCATCCTTGCCTTAGAGGACAGTAGTGCTTTGGTCGGTACAGATGGGGAGGGACTCTTCCTGTATCGCAGCAAGGGCAGTGTGAAAAAAATAGACTGGCCGGAGAAAAACAGACCTGATCAGATACAAAAAATATACAAACAAAGGGACAAGGATGCCTACTGGCTGGCCACCAACAAAGGAGTGTATGTCCTTACGTTTAACCGCAATTGGGATATTCAGCAACTGAAATCGTACACTTTTTATGACGGGCTTCCGTCCAATGACGTGAGAGATGTCTATGTGTACAAGGATACAGCTTATGTGACGACGGCAGAAGGCCTGGGCATTATCCCTTTTGCAGATAGCGCTTATGCAGCGATGCCCGCCCCTGATGTCTATATCAATACCGTGCAAACAGGGAAAAGGGCGTTTACGAACGTACACTCCCTCCCCGGCCTGCCTTACAATGAAAATGATCTCCGGCTCTCTGTAAGTGCCATTTCTTATGAAAGCATCGGCAACATACAATACTATTACAGGATCTATCCGCTGCAGGAAAAATGGACACAAACGGCAAACCCGGATATTCAATTGAACAGGCTGCCTCCGGGTACACATACTTTCGAGGTGTATGCGGTAAATGCAAAGGGCGTAAAAAGTATACAGCCTGCGCGTCTTGACATCAAAATTCATCCTGCCTTTTGGCAAACCTGGTGGTTCATCAGCCTGGTATTGGCCTTTATCATCATAGTTGTTGCGCTTGCCGTGTATTACAGGATCCGTTCTGTTCGTGAGCAGGAGCAGCTCCGGAACGATCTGCAGGTATTCAGAGACCAGGCGCTGAGAGGGCAGATGAATCCACATTTTATCTACAATTCCTTGAACACGATACAGAACTACATTTTGAAAAGTGAAAAAATGGCATCGGCTTTTTTCCTGTCCAAGTTTTCGCAACTCATGAGGATCACCTTCGACAACACCAGCCAGGAGCGCATCACGCTGGACAAGGACCTGGAAGCCCTGGTACTCTATGTAGAACTGGAGAACATGCGCTTCGGCAATAAGATTACTTTGCATATCCGGAAAAATACAGAGGTGGCCAGGCTGCTTGTGCCCCCCCTGATTCTGCAGCCGTTTGTGGAAAATGCCATCCTGCATGGCTTCCTGAGTGCCCAAAAAGTAGGGAATATCTACATGGAGTTTGTACAGAAAGAGGGTGCACTCCAGGTTAGTATCACAGATGACGGTATCGGCAGGGAACAGGCTGCAGCCATCAAACTGCGGAGGCAAAAATACCAGGCGGGTCCTGTTTCTGCCAACAAGAAGTCGGGCATCATTACTACACGGGAGCGTATAGAACAAGCCTGGGGAAAGAGGGCAGGGAAAGCTGATTTTAAAATCCTAGATTTACAAGACGGGAATGGTCAGCCCTGTGGCACGACAGTCCTGTTTAATTTGCCCCTAACCAATGATTAAAGCCATTATAGTAGATGACGAACTTGCTGCCGGCGAGGTGATCTGCAACCTGATACAAACGTTTACCACGGCAATAGAGGTATGCAGCATTTGCCATACCATTGACCATGCCATACAGGAGATACAACGAATTCGCCCGGATATCCTGTTCCTGGATATTGAACTGGCAGAAGGCAGCGGCTTTGAAATCCTGGAACGACTACCGGATCTCCGCCTGAAGGTGGTTTTTGTGACGGCCTACGAACAATATGCACTGAAAGCGATTAAACACCATGCCTTTGACTATATCCTGAAGCCGGTTGTACCTGCTGAGTTTAAAGAGCTGCTGGACAAGCTGCTCAGGCAGGAAGAAACCGGCTCGGTAGACAGTAGTACGCTGTTGCGCTTTTTGCAGGAGCAAAGACCCAAACGGATAGCTGTTCCTATGCGCAGCGGTTTTCACTACTACGATGTACAGGACATCATCATGCTCAAAGCACAGGGCAGTTATACCAGTATGTGCCTGACGGGCAACAGGGAGGTTCTGGTGACCCGTATCCTAAAAGACTTTGAAACATCATTGGCAGGAAATGGCTTTTTACGGGTACACAAAAGTTTTATGGTCAACACACGGTATATCGTTGAGCTGCGTAAAGAAGACAGCGGGCACCTTTTGATGAGCAACGGTGAGCTCGTTCCGATCAGTACAAAAGACCGGGAATCCATACTGAATAGTTTACAAGCTGCTGTCAGGATCATCTGAATGCCTGACCACCTGGCGGATACTGCTTGCCGATTCCTTATTGTGCCTGCTCTTTGTGCCTGTTGTATCCTGGTTCTTATTCGCTGACCGATATATAGGTCTCCACCTCTGCATTGTTGCCCAGGTAATACTTCTTGCTGTGTACGGTAAAATCTGCTTTATAAGCCCGCTTTGCATTCAGGTCTTTATTTTGCCATATTTCCAGCCATGTATTCACGACGGCTTCGGGCATTTTTCCTTTGGAAATAAACTTCTGATAGGTGTCCGTTTCAATAGCAAGCCCTACAAAGCCTTTGGGTATGTTATCAAGGGAGCTTACGGCCAGCCCGATGATGGTGGTATAAGGGCCGGTAAAATCCGTTTGATAATCGGTATAGACCGCATAGATATCATCGCTGACCTTAGCCGGGATTTGTTTTTGAATTTCTTCGGCCCAGAATCTGCCCCACAGCGCCTCGATATCTTTCGCAGATTGCCCGTTTTCATTGGTCGTTCTGATGGAGATGCCGATAACGTAGAACTTTTGGATTGTTTGATGCTGCATTTTGTTATTTGGTTTTGTTTGTGAGCGGACGGTGAATGACAGCACTATACAGGCAAAGATCATCCAGTTGTAAGCGTATTTCATGATGACATTTTTATTGTGTATGCAGCAAAATAAAAACGCCGTAGTGACAACCCTATGGCAGTGGGATA
>DATJDO010000238.1:0-5023 GCA_035497375.1 Chitinophagaceae bacterium
GGGCGGATCGGAAGTGGCAGGTGCATTGGGTTGTACGATACAGATGGTTCCGAGTGTTGTGGTGGGCACATCGTTCGGGTTGGTGGAGGAAAAGCGGATGCGGATATGAGGCAGAGTGGCTGCATCGGGATCTGTAGCAAATCCTGCGGGGATGGATGTCGGTGCATTTACCTGTGCAGCATCAAAGAAGCGGCCCGCAATCTGTATTTCGGAAGGCGTGCGGTCGATCCAATCCCAACCGAATTCAATCTCCAGGGTGCTGTCTACAAAAGGCGCTGTCGGCGAAAGATCATAGATGCCATTTGGATTACTTACATTGAGG
Source organism: Chitinophagaceae bacterium (assembly GCA_035497375.1). Classification (GTDB taxonomy): domain Bacteria; phylum Bacteroidota; class Bacteroidia; order Chitinophagales; family Chitinophagaceae; genus Rurimicrobium. The sequence goes on from DATJDO010000238.1 coordinate 323, forward strand.
TGTATCGACATAATGCCGGGCTGCTGTGGTGCCGGTGCAGTAGCGGTATAGCCGCATTTGGTCCAGGGGGTCCAGCGGCCAAAGACATCCCAGCCTGCAATAAAATATTTGTGCGCTTCACTGCCGTAGAATGGGACAGGCTCGTCGGTGCCGATGTAAATGAATTTGCCGATATCCTCAGTGTCCTGTTGTACCCCGTCTATCTTGGGTATGGGTGTGAAAAAGTTTTGATAACTCGCTCCGCCAAAGCCATACGGATCATTGAGTACCTGTGATTGCATGGGTTTATAACTGGATACGATTCCATATCCATGCGGTACATTACTCTGTGCCCAGCGCAGTTTGACAGACTCTGTATAGGGCGCGTCCACATGCTCCGGACGGTTCATCTGTAAGCCAAAGGCCTGTAGTTCGGCTGGTGTTACCGGGCGGCTGCGTTCATCATTCAGTGCGCAGAATTCTATTTGCTGGCTCAGGTCATCCAGGAAAGGCAATTTGAATTCACCGAATGGACGGATCGTGTATTGTGCGGTGACCATGTAGTCAAAGCCCATAAAATTCTGTGCGGCGACCATTTTGGCATTATACGCCATATAACTGTATTGCTGTGCAGGTGCCTGGCTGTTGCGAACGGGTATAAAATCATAGGTGCCAAAGCCGAGCCCCAGGGCTGCTGGACTCTCATTGCTCACAGAAAGAACGGTATGCTGAACAACGGGAATGACGACGTTGGCATCTTTCGGTGTATTGCCGCTACCCACCTGATCGACACCGGGTATGGTCATCTTGTGCAGGTAGGCGGGTTGCCGCCTGGAGCGGTCAAACGAAAAATCATCGCTAATCCGCAGGCAGCGGTTGATCATCTCCAACTGGTCGCCACGCAGCATGTCCAGGTATTTATCGGCGCGGGGATGCCGCCACATCACGTCCGGAACCAGGCTGTCGGCAGTATTCACACTATTGGGGGGTAGAAACAGCCATTCGCCCATCTGCAGGCGCATCAGCCCGGCTTCTTCGCCTGTTACTTCCGAACCGACGAATCCCTGTGGGTCACTTTCGTAGCCTTGCCCCAGCACCTCTTTGTCCTTGAAGGGGAAGCCTACCGTCTGGATATGCTGCCATTCGGAAGACTGCATCACACCCTGCATGGGCACTGCAGCAATATTGTTCACCCAGCCCAGGCCTTCGCAGAGTATCCCTTTCATAAACGGGGCTTTGAAGATGATGCTGCCCGAAGTTTCCATGCGGTAGGCTTTGGCCTTCATCGGTATGTTGTCGCGGCCTATTGGGGTAAGCAACAGCGATTGCCCCGCTACTACCGTACAGCTCACGGCCATTACATACATCTCTTCACCAAAGGGAAAAGTACGTGTGACGCTTACCGCCTCTTTGGCATCCTGTAGTATGCGCACAATGCTCTCGCTGGGGTAGGAAGCCAGCCTGCGGAATACTTTAAACGGTTGGCGCGGGAAGCCGAATTCGGGATGTGTGGTCCAGCGCAGGGCTACGGGCACGTAATTGCTGCCGATCTCCACTTTGCGGAACTGTTCCTGTTTCTTGATCCTGGCCAGGAAAGAGGGCATGATATTTTGCTCGACAACCTCGTACAGGGTGGCGCTGAATAATTGGAATGCTGGATGACTTAAACGCATGATCTTAAGTTTTATGTCTGTTCTTGTCCTTGATTATTAAGTGGGTTTATTCTTCCCAGGGTGCTTTGGAGCCCAGGTTCAGTTCAATCAGTGTCTTGGTATTGGCGGGCAGATTGTAGAAGCTGCTGGCTGTTTGTTCAATTTCGACTGTTACCGTCTTGCCCTCTACCGGCCAGCTGATCGTATGGAACAACACGATGGTCTTCATACCACTGCTGTTGCGGATCAGTTGCCTGATGATATTCTGACCGCTTTTCGCTTTCAGTATCATTGCGGCTTTGGGCTGGTCTTCATAGATTTTGAAAGCCGGGTCGATCTCCTGCAGCTGCTCGTTCAGTACCGGTTTGGTCTGCGCCTCCATGCGGAAACGCCACATGGGTTCGCTGGCTTCGATCAGCAATGCATAAGGGTTAAAATCGCCGGAATTGTTGCCCCAGAGGACCGTGAAACCTGAGGTCTCTTTGGCCGCATCTGGTGCAATACCTGCACCGGACAACAATTGCTCGAAGGCAGCATCCGTCACCGTGCGTACAATGGTACCGGGTTCAGGATCGGCAAAAGGCAGGCTGCTGATGGTATTTTTCAGCGCTTTATGCCTGATCTGTTTCAAGGCCAGGTCTTTGACAAAGTCGGCCAGGTCTGCATAACGGCTGGTTTTAAACGCCCTTCGGAACAAGGGTTGTACCGGGGTCACACCATCGTCGGGGGTAGCCGGGTCAAAATCAATGTCGAAGGTGTAGGGCATCAGCGGTTTCAGGTCAAACGCCGGTTTGAAGGCCGAGTGCGACGGGAAGCTCATCGTTCCGAAGCATTCCAGGGCCCCGCTTTCGATCAGCGCTTCAACGGCTTCACGGTACGGTGTTTTAACATGCGCGGGAATCAGTTCGGTGATGCTCACATGCTCAGGACTGTTGTTGACGGCTACTCCGTCGGCACCCCTGATGATGGCTTTCAGCTTCTTGCCGTACATGCTGTACATACGCAGGAAGGCGTCGTCGTTGAACACGACTTTCAGATCATCTTTGAAGAAATGAAACTGCTCATCCATAGCGGGTGTGGTGCCGAGTACGTACGGAGACAGTGGCAATGGCGGCGTGTCGTCTGTGCGGAAAGCAAAGGTTTGCGTGGTCACATCCGCGGGACTGTATTTCAGCTGGAAGCTATCGGTTTTTTTCTTACGCGTATAGATTTCAGTAGAGTAGGTGACAGACAGGCGGTACTCTTTATTCGGACGCAGCAAGGGTATCGGGTTATCGGTGTCATTCAGGTAGCCACTGAGGGTGTCCTGTTCGGTTTGCTGCATTTCGGTAACGGTAGCATTGTGCTGTACTTCCGAAAGTTGCAGTACTTCCACTGCAGAAATATACATCGGCGGAATGCCCAGGTCTTTCAGGCAGGTGCTGATACGGATGCGTGTGGTTTTTTCGGATGAGGCTTTGAGTGCAAACAGGATGCGGCTGTACCCGTTGAAGTACCCGCTTTGCAGGTAGGTGCCAAAGGAAAATACCGAAGGACGCCAGGGCAGGCTGGCATTTAACCAGTCTGCGGGCAGGTCCGTCAGTGGCGTGATCACTTCTTTTACGATCAGGTCGCTCAGGTAATGTTGTTTGAGGACATGATTGTTTTCATCCATTTCCTCCACGAGGATAGGCTGTACTGCTTTTTTATGCAAGGCTCCATAGAATAGTACACTTTCGAAGGCCCCGGTTTCAAATACGGTTTGCGCACAATCTTCTTTGCTGTCCAGGTATTTTTCCAATATTTCCCGGTTTTTGATCAGCTCTTTCAGGCGTTCTGCCTGCCGGTTGTACGTTGTGGAACAATACGGCATTTGCAAACTGCGGAAGCATTTCAGGTAGTTTTCCAGCGCCTGCAGGTTGGGGCGGCTCACACGTACATAACAAATCTCCAGTATCTGTCCGGTGAAGTTCCGGTTATAGATGATCAGGTGTTTGATGCTTTCTCCTCTTAAGGTAATGGTATGGATTTCTTCTTTCCTGCTTTTGTCGATGAACAGTTCTTCCGCTACCTTCTTGCCTTGTGCATTGTATGCGGAAATGATCATTCTTGGGCGGTCTTTCGCCTTTGTATTGTAGCATGTAAAGCTGATGGTTACTTCCTGTACCGGCTCTTTGAGCACGTCGATGCGCATGTATTCGCGTATGCTCAGCGCAATCCGCTTTTGTATACTGCGGAAATTCGTATGGTAGGGGCTTTCAAATGGTTTCAGCGCATCATGCTGGATAAAGCCTTTGGACGTGGTGTAAAAAGAGCGCTTGTCTTCGGCACTGAAAATTTTCAGCTCTCCTTCTACCAGAAGAGGGTTTGCCTTGTAGCTGATCTTGTTGGCGGTAAGCTTAAAGCATTTCTGCTGCCGTGTTTCCGGTATGTTTACATTGAAAGAATCGATGCCCACTACTTTCGCAGCATTGCAGGTTTCGTAACCAAGATTGCCCAGCACCATATCCAGGGTGCTGAATTGCTCTGCCGGGTTATGTTGATAGACACGCATCGTTTTGTTCACCGGTTGTGTGCGTACCGTTCCGGCCGGATCTGGTTTGGGTATGCCGATCAGTGTCCAGCCTTTGTTAGAGAAGCCCAGTGCCTGTTCGCAGAAACTATACAATACCGGTGCGGGTGGTGCTGCTTTTTTACAGGCATTTTCCCAACGCACGGTTACATTCGTATTCAACTCGCTGCTGCGCTCAATCGCATGGGGTGCAGTAGCTGGAGTCCTGCTGAAGGTAGCCAGGTCGATGGCCGTATCGGTAACGCTGTTGTTTGCAGGCCTGTCGATACGCCACACGCTGGGAGGTTCTACTCCGGTGAGGTCGCTGGCATAGGAACTGCCGTTTTCAGTAAGGGTAACGGAGTTTAAAGTATACACCACTTTCACTTCATCGCTGAGCATCAGTTCGCCCATAGTGCCGCTGATGTTGCCGGGCGATTTGATAAAGGAATTGAGGTCAAAATCTGTATGTAATTTCGGTGAGGCGTGCAACTGGATTACCGGCAGCGAATCGATCGGAACAGAGATCAGGTCAGAAGG
>DATJDO010000239.1:0-5080 GCA_035497375.1 Chitinophagaceae bacterium
CCTGCTTCTCATGGGGCGCCACGGTCTGCCAGAAACTGCTGCGCAGTTCACTAAAGGTTTGTCCTTCTTCCTTCACGAGGGGACCTACATTCAGTATGTCTTTTAAAACAATGATGGATACATTATCCTGCTGAGCCAGACCATCGGTCAACTGTTTGGCGGCATGGTCTCCAACGATAAAATGGTATGTCATAGGCGCAAAGGTAATAGAGGTAAAAAATATAGAAAAAGTAATGGCCGTGTTATTTTACCGGTTTTGCTGCGGGCTTGGGCTGGAGTTTTGGGCTGGGCTCAAAATCCACTACATGTTCCCATCCGGCTTTCATCAGCACGCTGTTGGCGTAAGGTATCACCAGCTCGGCATGGCGGTGTTTTTTCAGTTCGCCGGTGGTCCATTCACCATCGCCATTCAGGTCTTTGATAATGGCAATACTGTAGTTGCCGGGTAATAGGCGTTTCAGCACTACTTTGGCGCCGGTAACAGGGTTAAGATACACCGAATCTTCGTCTCTTCTTACCTGCAGTACATTCGGTTTACCGACATATTTTTCCGGCAGGTTGATCTCCATCCTGCCATAGTCTTCTTCAGATTTGGTGCGGAAGGTATAACGGGAGGGCATGGCTTCAGCAGCGCCGGTGTCGAGGGCAAAACGCTTCAGCAAACGCAGGGTATACAGGGTATTGGGCTTCCAATCCGCAGACAGTGTGAGTTTCCGCCGGCTGGTATCCAGCTCCAGTGCAAACCGGACTTCGCTTTCTACGCCATTACTATCTGCGCTCAGGAAAATACGGTCCTGGTTTAAGGTATCTGCCTTCCTTGAGAAAAATATAGTCAGGGGTTGTGTCAGCTCATGTGTCCTCTTTACCCGGTCGGCAGTGTCTACGATGACCCTGTAGTTGAAACTTTTGGCATCCATCTCGGGTAAGGCGTCTTTTGGAGCACTGGCCTTCATTCTCTTTTTCATCCCGCTTGCAGGTTCAGCGGCCAGGGTGGTATCGGTTTTGGCTTTGGCGGTATCGGGTATTTCTTTAAAAATTCTGAAGGTATAGGCCGCGGTATCCAGACCGGGGGTAAAAATGGTATCAGCAAAGCCGATCAGCTCCTGGTCATCGTCAAATACGAGGTTATCTCCGCTTTCTTTCAGTATAAACACACGGAAAGAGCGCTTGGGCAAACCTTTTACAACAAAGGAGCCATCGCTACCTGAATTGGCGACGTAAGACGGCTTTTGCATCGTCACGATATCGTAGGGCAGGGCGGCGTCATAGAGCAGGGCTTTGGCAGTACCGGAGCTATCTATTCTGCCTGTTTCGGCATTCATAATGATGCCTTTCAGCGACAAGGAGTCAAACCAGGGACCGGTGCTGAACATAAACAAACTGCCCTTGTAGGGATTGCCCTCGTGCAGATCTTTGATCGATTTGCCGAAATCGATGGTATAGGTAGTGCTGTCGTGCAGCAGCGAATCCGCAATTTTTACAATGACGGTCTTTCCCGAAACCGTCATTAAAGGGGTTTGCGCCAATATGGGGGAAATATGCAGCTCTTTACCGGCATCGGAAACAACCACGAACTCATCAAATTTCATCTCAATGCGATTCACCCTGGTATTCAGCAGGGAGTCCTGCGGCTTTATACTCAGCAGTTTGGGGGGTGTTGTGTCTGTCTTACCACCAGAGGGAGGTATCACATTCGCACAGGCGGTGAGCAAACTCAGTGCAAGCAGGAAAAACAGGATCCGGGAATAATGCATGGGGAACGCAAATTTAGCATTTGTTTTGTGATACCGCTATGGGGATTGTGTAAGTTTGCCAAAACGTAATAAAATGAAAAAGCTTTTCTCCACTTTATTAATCTGCGTCATGACTGTTGTAAGCACTGCATTTGCGGGAGGCAAGGATGCACCCGTTTCTATCTATTCCTTTAAGGTAAAAAGCCTGGATGGCGGAGAAATTGATTTTGCCCGCTTTAAGGGCAAAAAAATACTGATTGTCAATACGGCTTCGGAATGCGGCTATACGCCCCAATACGAGGGATTGGAAAAACTGTACCGGGAGCACAAAGACAAGCTCGTTATCGTAGGTTTCCCGGCCAATGATTTTGGCGCACAGGAACCAGGTACGGACCAGCAGATCGCCAGCTTTTGCCAGAAAAACTACGGAGTATCGTTCCCGATGGCGGCAAAGGTGTCGGTAAAAGGTGATGCGGCCGCCCCTATTTATCAATGGCTGACGCACAAATCCAGCAACCAGGTACAGGACTCTGAGGTAAAATGGAATTTCCAGAAATACCTCATCGACGAAGAAGGACACCTGCTTTCTGTTTTCCTGTCTGCCATACAACCCGGATCGGAAGAGATCAAAGCGGCTTTGAGCAAATAATTGTTCTCTAAATTATAGCAATAAAGTTCATTTATCGTCGGGGCTGCACTATTTTTGCGCCATGAAAAAGACATTGATCATTACCGGTGGAGCTGGCTTTATCGGCTCTCATGTGGTGCGCCTTTTTGTAAACAAATATCCCGATTACAGGATTGTAAACCTGGATGCGCTGACCTATGCCGGCAATCTTGAAAACCTGAAAGATATTGAAAACGCTGCCAATTATACTTTTGTAAAAGCAGACATCACCGACGCTGAGGCGATCAATTCGCTATTTGCGGAATATCAGCCTGACGGTGTGATCCACCTGGCAGCAGAAAGCCATGTAGACAGGAGCATTACCAACCCTAATGCCTTCGTGCAGACCAACGTAATGGGTACGACGAACCTGCTGAATGCCGCCCTGCATACCTGGAAAAATAATTTTGAAGGAAAACGGTTTTACCACGTTTCTACTGACGAGGTATATGGTTCTTTGGGAGAAACCGGTTTTTTTCTGGAGACCACTCCATACGAGCCACAATCTCCTTATTCTGCCTCCAAAGCAGCTTCTGACCACCTGGTACGTGCCTATGGTAACACCTACGGCTTCCCCTTTGTGCTCACGAACTGCTCCAACAATTACGGGCCCAACCATTTTCCTGAAAAACTGATTCCCCTGTTTATCAACAATATCTGCAACAAAAAGCCACTGCCGGTATATGGTGACGGAAAGTATACCCGCGACTGGCTCTATGTGATTGATCATGCCAGGGCTATCGATGTGGTGTTTCACAATGGCCGCAATGCAGAAACCTACAATATCGGCGGCTTCAATGAATGGCAGAATATTGAGCTGGTCAAACTGCTTTGCGAAAAAATGGATGAAAAACTGGGCCGCGCCAAAGGTGAATCCGCAGAGCTGATCTCCTATGTAAAAGACCGGCCGGGACACGATAAACGCTATGCGATCGATGCGAGCAAGATCAATAAGGAACTGGGATGGGCGCCCAGTGTAACCTTTGAAGAAGGACTGGCCAAAACCATAGACTGGTACCTGGCCAATACCGAATGGCTGAACAATGTGACCAGCGGCGAATATCAGAAATATTACGAAGCACAGTACAATAACTAAGGATCCTGTGAAGGCAGGCTTCAGAACAGAATGGGCAATAATCGCAGGCAGCGTAGTGATGCTTCTTTTATTGCTCATTTTATTTGGGTACAGCCATCCCCATTCCGACGATTATTCTTACCGCCAGATCCATGAGCAAAAAGGATTTTGGGAAGGAAGCAAGTACCTGTTCAACCATAACACGGGTCGCTTTCTTTCTACAGCCCTTATTTTCCTGGCCCCTTTAAAGATACCAGGCAATGCAGGATACCAATGGCTGACGGCCGCCCTCTTTACCAGCTTTGTTATCAGTCTTTTTGCACTGCTGTACCATCTGCTGAAAGAGTTCCTCTCTTTTTTCCAGCTGCTGGGCTTAAGCGCCTTTGTTCTTTTGGTGTTCTGTTCTTTTGCACCAAACCTGCATGAGTTTTGCTTCTGGTTGTCCGGTGAAGCCACTTACCTTGCCGCCATCACGCTTTGGTTTTGGGGCATCATCCTGCATACGCTTTTATTGGAGGGCAAATACCGTAACAATATTTTCATCAACGTCTTTACCCTGCTCCATGCAGTCGCGATAAGCGGAGTGAGTGAGTCCGGTATCTTCCTGTATTCATTGTTGCTGGTGGTTTCGGGCCTGTACCGGCGGCAACACCCTACTGCGGGTAATCGTTTCTTTTATGGTATCGTGGCCTGCTTTGTCCTGTGTGCAACGTTGGTTTTGACTGCGGCAGGAAGCCAGAACCGTTTCGGGCAGACACCCTTTTCGGGGCATTTGCTGCTGGCCCTTGGCGGGGGTTTGTATGCATCCTGCTATTGGCTGGCCCAATGGCTGGTATTCCTGCTTCCGGCTGTGCTCCTGTACCTTTCTGTTTGGGGGCGCAGGCTTTTGCCCTGGTCGGCAAAGCTCAGCAGTTTCCGCATGTTCCGCTCAGGTAAGGTACTGGCAAGCGGCCTGCTTTTTTTCACCTTGTGCCAGATTGCGGCAGTATGGATGAGTGGCAGCATGCCCGAAGAGCGCTATGAAAATGTACTGTTTCTGTTTGTACTGCTCCTGTGCTGTTTTAGCGCACAGCTGTTCCTGCAGGAGCAGCACAGCTATCTCAGCAACTGGAAGGAGGTAGCAGAAAAGCGCGCCAGAACGGGAGCCCTGATCTGCCTTATCGCCGTTTTGAGCTCATTACCCAACAACTACAGTAAGGTGGTGCTGGATCTCTGCTCAGGCGCTGCTGCTGGTTTTTATGATGAAAGCAGGCAGCGCGATGCAAGCCTGGCCGGTAAGCAGGGTGATGTCGTAGCAGTGCAACCGATGATGCACCAACCCGTACTGCTGTATTATCCTTTATTGAGTTGCGATAGCACCGTAGATCAGCAGGATATACCCCGCCTGGCTTTCGCAAATTATTTTGGCAAAAAATGGATATATGAGTATCCTTGCAGTTCCGAAGCGAAGCAGTATTCGCTCAAAGAGATCTTAAAACAAAAAAGGCAGGAATTTTTTCCTGAGCGGAGTAAATAATATATCAATATGAAAGGAATTATTCTTGCGGGTGGGTCCGGAACCAGGCTCTATCCACTCACTATTGCGGTCAGTAAACAACTGATGCC
>DATJDO010000240.1:0-3795 GCA_035497375.1 Chitinophagaceae bacterium
AATAGCGGTGCGTAAAGGAATACCATTGGCGCGCAGACCATCTACGATTTCCGGCAGCTCCAGTCCAATAATCAGGAATACAATGCCGTTCAGGATAAACACAAAGCTTTCCCACACGCTGTATCCTTTGATGCGGCTGGCACTGTTGAGGAAAAACAATCTCCGGGCAGACATATACAGGCCACCACACACTACGGCCATTACCCCGGAACTATGTAGTTGTTCCGCAATCCAATACATAAAGTAGGGCTCAATGAGTGTAAGGGCTATGTCTGAAGCAGGCTCTGTAGGCAGGCGTTTGTGCGCCTGCACGAATATCCAGCCCAGCAACAGGCCGATCCCGGCACCTCCGATGACCATCCATAAAAAACTAAGCATTGCCTGCTGCCAGATAAACTGGCCGGTGCCCACCGCAATCAGGGCAAAGCGAAAAATGATCAGTGAAGAAGCGTCATTCAGCAGGCTCTCTCCCTCCAGTATAGCTGAGGTTGATTTGGGTATTTTTACAAATTTGGTAATTGCCCCGGTACTGACGGCATCGGGCGGTGACACAATGCCTCCCAACAGGAAGCCCAGCGCGATGGTAAATCCGGGTATCAGGTAGTTGGCTGTTAAGGCTACTGACAATGCCGTAAAGAATACGACGAGGAAAGCGAAACTGCCGATAATGCGCCACCATTTCCGCATTTCTTTGAAAGAAATAGACCAGGCAGCTTCAAATAGCAGCGGGGGCAGGAAAATAAAGAAGATCAGGTCTGGATTTATCTTTACGGCCGGCAGCCCGGGAATCAGGCTGATGAGCAAGCCACCTACAACCAATAGTATTGGGTAGGCGATCTTCAGCCGGGTCGCCCACATGTTCAGCAGCACAATGGCAGCGATCATCGCCAGCAGAAAAGGTAAGAGTGTATGCATAAAATTTCTTTGTTGTGGTATTGGTTGCAGGGGAAAATTAAGCAGATCTTTGTGTGAAAATAAAAAAACTTTATGGCAGACAAAAAACTGCAGGAAATGAGCAACGAAGAGTTGCTGAAACAAGAGAGAACACTGAAAATAAGCACCGGTTTTCTGGCCGGCTCCGCATTGGTGATGTTGTTTTGCGGTATCTACCTGATGGCTGCAAAAGAAGGGAAGTTTAATACATTTCTCGTTATTCCCGTATCCTTCATTCCGATCATTGCCCTGAGCGCAAAGTCTTTGAAGGAGACCAGAAAGGAAAAAGAATCCAGGGGGATATAAAGAGTAAGTCCATTCCCCTCGACGTTACGGGCTACACCAGTTTGCGATGTGTTGTTATTGAAATTTCGCCCTTTTTGGTGTTGCGGCGATGGCTATTATAGAACCTGCCAACAAGGATGGAGCAATAGTTTAGCGCTTATTTTCAACATCCTGCTTTTTAAAGATAAGCTATTCCCATAGTCCACCGGATCAAGTGTTTTCATGTTGTATTGAAAAACAAAATATCCTTATTGTGCACTAACAAAATGCGGATAAATTACGTCAGATTTGATAGATAAATCAAATCCTATGCGCAACCGTTACCTCACATTTACATTGGCTGTATTTTTCGCTTTTTCCGGGCAGGCCCAGGTTGCCAGTGTTGCCTGGAATCACAATTATGGCAGTGCTCAAATGGATTTATGCAACGGAATGTCTCCTTCGGCAGATGAGGGGTTCTTTATGACAGGTATGATCCCACCGGTCCCGGATATGTATGATATTTCCGGTCATCATGGGAATGGTCAGATTGATGGCTGGATCATGAAAACAGATAAAGACGGCGCTTTACTCTGGAAGCGATGCCTCGGAGGAAGTGCACCAGACCTGATGGCTCAGGTATATGGTACCCCTGATAGCGGCTGTATCGTAGTGGGCTACGGTAAATCGGTCGATGGAGATTTGACTGCCCTTTCTCCTCATCTCTCCGATGATGTTTATGTATTTAAATTATCCTCTTCAGGAGACATACAATGGGGCAGAACATTGGGCGGCTCATTATCTGAAATGGGGACCTGTGTCACCGGTACGAAAGACGGGGGGTATTTAATAGGAGCAACAGGAAGTTCCAATGATGGGGACATTTCAGGGAACCATGGTGGTGGTGATGTACTGCTGTTTAAGCTTGATGCTGCGGGCAATATCGTGTGGCAGAAAAGCCTGGGTGGTAGCAAAGATGAGACTCCTGCCCGGGTTCGGGCTCTATCAGATGGTGGGTATCTGATTGCAGGCTATTCAAAGTCTGTTGATGGAGATGTCAGTTCAAATAAGGGTGACGCAGATTGGTGGCTGGTAAAGACAGACGGAGATGGTGCTGTTGTTTGGCAATATTCATTCGGAGGAAGCAAACTGGATAAAGCAATGGATATTATAGAAACTCCGGAAGGCGGATATATAGCAGTCGGTATGACGGCCTCTGTGGATGGAGATATTAAGTCCAATCATGGACGTGAGGACGGATGGGTAATCAAATTGTCTTCTACCGGTAGTATAGAATGGCAAAAAACTTATGGTGGTACGCTGGGAGAGAACTTCAATCAGGTGGAAAATGATGGCAGCGGAGGGTATTATATTTCCGGTAGTGCGCGATCTGAAGATGGAGATGTCCGGCCGCCTTCACATGGTAATCCTGATTTCTGGTTCGTACACCTGGACAATACAGGCAATTTTATCACACGTACTTGTCTTGGTGGTGTTGACCCGGATATGAGTGTCGGGTTCGTGCAAACTTCAGACGGCGGTATCGTTATGGGCGGAGGTGCCGGATGGGCATCCGGTGATGTCAGCAAAAATTATGGCGTTGGCCAGGATTTTTGGCTGGTAAAATTCCAGAAACCTGTCAGTGTCGTGGAGCATTCCGGGAAGGGGGCTGATATCCAGGTCTGGAACGTTCCGGGTGAAGCAACCTACGTACAGCTGCCCGGACAGTGCAGGGATATACAGCTCAATGTGCTGAATATGCAGGGACAAGTGGTAGGAGCAAACATAAGTGGTACATCCCATTCAAAAAGAATTTCGATCAGCGAACTCCCGGAGGCGGTGTACCTGCTTCAGATGATTATTGACGGAGAAAAATACGGTTATAGAATAGTGAAGTAATGCCGTGTACTGTGGCTGTATAACCGGCTTCCATATCCATAACCACATTGTAGACAGTGGCCGCAGTGATGTTATAGAAGCGGACCATCAAAACGCTCTCTAGAGCTGGGCTGGGTTCTTTTTGTTTTCCAGCTTTTAAGAAAGCCGGGTTTTTCTTCCTTTGTTGGTGTTGCGGCATTGGCCATAGCAGCGCCCACCAATAAGAAAAAAGTGGATGTCAAAACAAAAATGTCCGCTCAATGGTACGCAGTAGCTTGTAAACTGGCTGTCGACCCTGTATCTCTTTCTTTTTTTGTTTAACTGGAAAGGACGAGATACGATTGACTATTCAAGAAACCACAGGATAGAACCGCTTGCTTGTTGGTGGGCCTTACTGCTATCTGCGCCTCAACACCAACAAGGGCGTAAATGCTGCCCTCAGGGTAGCATTCCGGCTGGCGGAGAGAGAGGGATTATTTCATGATCCCTGGATAGGGTCGCTCATCAAATAGAAGCCTTCGCTGCGCTTATTTCTTTTATCGTTTTTTCTCTTTTTGCTGAAGCTTCGCAAACACTTAAAACAACAAAACCCGACGATAGTCGGGTTTTTGCTTAGAATTATTTTATGATCCCTGAGTAAGAAGGCTTCAGCCGGAATGTCTTCGCTCTTGCTCAGGGTCTTTTGTTTTCCTGCTCACCCGGATGCATCCGGATCGCCGT
>DATJDO010000241.1:0-5051 GCA_035497375.1 Chitinophagaceae bacterium
GCCGCTTGGAGTGTATTGCCCGACTTGGTCACCGTCATATCTATTATAGGATCGTTGGTGAGCTTCAGCGTTACAATGCTGTCGCAGCCCTTGCTGTTGCTGAGGGTCTGTGTATAGATACCAGCTTTGGTATAGGTAACACCACCGAATGTATAGGAGGCACAAAAGCTGGTGGTAAAAGTATCCGGGTCAATGATGACTTCCGTTGTGAGTTCCAATGTTACCAGGCTGTCGCAACCGTCGCTGTTGCTGAGCATCTGTTTGTAAATACCTGGTTTGGTATAAGTAACATCGCCGAAAGTATAGGATTTGCAAAAATTGGTAGTAAAGGTGTCAGGAGCTACGGAAGGCGTGCAGGGGCTCAGTTTTTGCAGAAAAATGTCGCTTGAACCGTATGAGGTAAGCGTAGCAACGCCTGCACCGGGATTAAAGTCTGCAGCGCCGATAAAGTTGCCGGTAGAATAGATACTGAGTTCCTGATCCAGGGCGATCATCGCGATCTGATCTTCACCTGTACCCCCTATACTTTTTGCCCAGACAAAATCACCCGACTCATCGAGTTTTACCAGGAACATATCTCTCTGACCAACTGAATTAAGGGTGTATTCTCCTGCTCCGGGATCAAAATCTCCGCCTTCGTAAAAGGTACCTGAGAGGTAACTGTTTTCCAGCTCATCTGTTCTGATACAGGTGGCGTTGTCCACAGATTTGCCGCCCACTTGTTTGGCCCAGATATAATCCCCGTCCTTTGATAATTTTAAAACGTAAGCATCTACCGAATCAGCATATAACAGCTGTAATGCAACACCAGGATCAAAATCTGCCGCGCCGCTGAAATTACCTGCAATATACAGGTCGCCGGACTTGTCTAAAGCAGCAGAAACCCCGCCGTTGGACGACTTACTATCCGATGCATCGTGTTCTATTTGGTTTGCCCAGGCAAAGTCCCCGTCAGCATCCAGTTTCAAAACAAAGGTTTGGTTTCCTTTCGCACTAAGCACAGATACTCCTGCTCCGGGATCAAAATCGATAATATTGGAAAAACCACCGGTAGTATAGGTATTGCCCAGCTCATCTGCAACAATACCGGCACTGGCAATATTGGCATCTATCGCTCCAAACACTTTTGCCCAGGCAAAATTGCCCTCTTTGTCCAGTTTGGAAATGTAAGAGTCGCCATAGCCCAGGGAGTGGAGCAGAAATGTAGCCGGCCCTGGGTCAAAATCAACCGTATCGTTGAATATGCCGGTAGTATAAACGTTGCCAAAGGTATCTACCGCTATTGCAGTCGGTATACAATAGTTATAAGCGTAGCCCATTTGTTTTGCCCAGCTCAATTCTCCGTTAGGGGTATATTTAGCGACAAAAATATCCTGGGTAGTGTCTGCTGCTAATTCAAAAGTGCCAGTCCCGGGATCAAAATCGATTTTGCCGGAAAAGTACCCGGTGATGTAGACGTTACCGGCCGTATCTGTTTGCAGGTAGCTGGTTCCTTTGTCGGCCACTCCTCCCAATTGGTTGACCCATATGAAGTTTCCATCCTTATCGAATTTAGAAATGAACAAATCAAACCGTGTAGAAACAGCCGTAAGATTACTGGTTCCCGGTCCCGGATCAAAATCAACGGTATTTCTGAATTTTCCGCTTGAGTAGACATTGCCGTCTTTGTCTGTCGCAACAGAGTAGGCAAAATCCCCTCCGCTGTTACCGGTATGGTTGGCCCATTCAAATTTGTGCGCCTGTGCGGCGGCGGCCCCTGCAAGCAAAAGTGCAGCGGCAAAGAGTGATAGTTTTTTCATGTGTTTGGTTTTAGAAAAAGTGTTTGTTGTTGTATAAAAGTGTAAAGTTTTGTTTTGTGGGTAAAGAATATTGATTCAGTGTTTATCAGCCCAGGCCGATCTCCTGGTGTTGCTCAGGTATCTGCACATCGCGGAAACCTTTGGCAATCAGCCTGCTCTTAAAATGTTGCTGTACATCGTATTCGCCGTGTACCAGGAAGAGTTTTTCCACTTCTCGCGGCTCCTGGCAGGACAGCCATTGGCTCATGTCTCCATAGTCGCCGTGGGCGCTCATACTTTTGATGACGCCAACCTGTGCTTTAACCATGTAGCGCTTACCGAATATGGATACCTCAGGTGCGCCCGCACTTAACCGGCCACCCAGTGATTGGGGCTCGCAATAACCGACAATCAATATTGTGTTTTTGCCGTGTTCGATGCCGTGTGCAATATGGTGTTTTACGCGACCTGCCTCCGCCATGCCGGATGCCGAAATGATCACACAGGGCTCATTGCTGGCATTCAACGCAATAGATTCTTCCACCGACTCTACGAGGTGCAGACCTTTAAAATCAAACACATCTTCATCTCTTTTCAGTAGTTTCTGTACTGCCGGGTTGAAGCATTCTTCGTGTTCCTTAATGATCTGGGTGGCTTTGATGGATAGGGGACTGTCTACATAATACTTTATCGGAGGCAGACGGTTTTCCAGTTCCAGGCGGTTCAGCGCATACAGCAATTCCTGGGTGCGACCCACACTGAAAGCCGGTATGATCAGTTTGCCTTTCTTGTGCAGGCAGGTATGTTCTATATATCGGACCAGTTCATCGATAATGGGTTTGGCGTCTTCGTGCAGTTTGTCGCCGTAAGTGCTTTCCATAATGATCACATCTGCCTGGGGAAAAGTATCGGGTGAACGCAGGATCACATCCCGGTACCGGCCCAGATCACCGCTGAAGGTAATGCGACGTGTGCGGCCTTCCTCTTTTATCTTGAGGTTGATGGCGGCACTGCCGAGTATGTGCCCGGTGTCCGTATACAGCAGTTCAATGTCTTCATCAATCATGAAAGGCTTATTGTAAGCAACCAGTTTGATCAGCGGGAAAACATTGTAGGCATCTTCAATGGTATACAAGGGTTCAACCAGCTCACGGCCCTCACGCCTGCGTTGTTTGTTGATGTGTTCCACATCGGACTCCTGTATTTTGGCAGAGTCGGCGAGCATAATTTTGGCCAGGTCTTCTGTAGGATCCGTGCAGAAAATCGGACCATTGTAGCCCGCTGCTACCAGCCGGGGCAGCAAACCGATATGGTCTATATGTGCATGCGATATGATCACATAGGAAAGCTCCGTGGGTTCAAAGCCGAAGTCTTTATTCAGCCCGAGGGTTTCTTTGCCCAGTCCCTGGAACATGCCGCAGTCCAGCAGTATTTTTTTGCCGTTATTGAGATGGATGATGTGTTTGGAGCCGGTAACGGTACGGGCTGCACCATGAAAAGAAATCTTCATTCTTAATCGGGTAATAATAAGATAATTCCGAAAGGTAAGGGTATATCCGCTTAAAATGAAAATCAGAAGTTTTATATTCTTTGCTGCAATATGTCTGCTGCAGCACGACGTTTTTTACTGAAATAAAAAGAAGCATTTTGAACTTCATTTAGATATATTTGCGCAACACAATAAAATAGCACTGAATGATACTTGACCTGATCCTACTGCAAGTGACCGATACCACGCAGGCTGTTGCCGCGGCTGTTCCCGAAGTGAAAGAAAAACTGTCCCTGTTTGCCTTGCTGAAAGAGGGTGGTTTACTGATGATCCCATTGCTGCTGTGCTCTGTGGCAATGGTATACATCTTCGTAGAACGTTTTGGTGCCATCAGGAAGGCTTCAGTGATTGATACCAACTTTATCTTCCGTATCCGTGAACAGATTCTTGCGGGTAACCTGCAGGGCGCTAAATCACAATGCAAAAGCAGCCCGTCACCGATAGCACGTATGATTGAAAAAGGTATCAACCGGATCGGCAAGCCCGTGGACAGCATTGAGAAAGCAATGGAAACGGCAGGCAAACTTGAAGTATATCAGCTGGAAAGGAATATGTCAGCCTTGAACACTATTTCCCGCATCGCTCCCATGTTTGGTTTCCTGGGTACCATTGCCGGTATGATCATCCTGTTTTTTAACATCCAGCACGAAGGTTTTTCATTGGAGGGTATTGCTGGTGGTATCTATACCAAAATGGTGACTTCGGCCGTCGGCCTGATTATCGGTTTGTTGTCTCATGTGGCCTACGACTACCTGAATGCACAGATCAATAAAGTGGTGAATAAGATGGAACTGGCAGCAGCAGAATTCATTGATGTGCTGCAGGAACCTGCAAAAAACTAAGCTTTCATTGTTTTTTGCCAAAAATTACTTCAAACAAATTATTCTTTTAACTTCGCAAAAATTTTTCTGAAATAATGAACGTACACGAATATCAAGCCAAGGAATTACTGAAACGTTATAATGTTCCTACCCAAGAAGGTATTGCCGTAGCCAACATTACCGATGCGTTGAATGCTTACAGCCAGATTGCTTCTGAAACCGGGAGCAAATTTGTGGTGGTGAAAGCCCAGATACACGCCGGTGGCCGTGGTAAAGGCCGTATGGTCGAAGTGCCGGAGCAAAGCGGGGTAGCAGTGGTTAAAAGTGCGGATGATGTAGAACGTGTAGCAAAAAATATTCTCGGAAACACTCTGGTCACAATACAGACAGGTGCTGCCGGTAAGAAAGTAAGCAAAATTCTGGTTGCGCAGGACATGTATTATGATGGCCCCAGCGACCGTAAAGAATTTTACTTGTCTATCCTGCTGGATCGTACCAAAAAGCAAAACGTGATCATGTACAGCACCGAAGGTGGTATGGATATTGAAGAAGTGGCGCACAATACACCGGAGAAAATCTTCAAAGAGTGGGTTGCTCCGAACATGAGTCTGCAAGGATACCAGGCGCGCAATATCGCCTTCAACCTGGGACTGAGCGGTGAAGCTTTCAAAAATATGGTCAAATTTGTGACCAACCTGTACAATGCTTACGTAGGTCTGGACTGCTCTATGCTGGAGATCAACCCTCTGTTCAAAAGTGCAGACGACAAGATCATCGCAGTAGATTGCAAAATGGACCTGGACGATAACGCTCTGATGCGTCATCCGGACCTGAAAGATATGCGCGATAAATCTGAAGAAGATCCTACCGAAGTAGAAGCTGGCGAGTACAACCTGAACTATG
>DATJDO010000242.1:0-4317 GCA_035497375.1 Chitinophagaceae bacterium
TGATCTATGACCGGAAGTTCCGTTATGCTTGCCAGCATGCAGACCGCATCGTTGCGATCAGCGAAAACACGAAGCAGGATATTGTCCGGCTCTATGGCATCGACGCTGCAAAGGTCGAAGTCATCTACCAAACCTGCAATCCTCTTTTTTATACACTACGCTCTGCGGAAGAAAACAATGAAGTGCGCCGCCTATTGAACCTGCCGCCACGATTTTTCCTGTATGTGGGCAGCGTGGAAGAGCGGAAGAACCTCAAGCTGATCATAGCTGCCATGCAACAACTACCGGAACGGGAAAGGATTCCTTTGGTCATCGTGGGTAAAGGCGGCGCTTACAAAACTGCCTGTAAACAAATGATTGCAGACCTTGGGCTGGAGCCATATTTTATCTGGATGGAAGTACAGAACAATCTGCATCTGCAATCGTTATACCAAAGTGCCGCAGCATTGATCTACCCTTCTTTTTATGAAGGGTTCGGCTTGCCGGTAGCAGAAGCCCTGTTATCCAAAACCCCCGTGATCACAGCAGCAACTTCTTCGCTGAAAGAAGCTGGCGGACCGGACTCTTTTTACATCGATCCGGCGGATGCAGCTACCTTAACGGAAGCAATGCTCCTTATCATACAGCAAGATCACTCACTACCTGAAAGATGCGAAAGGGGTTATGCTTACGCACACAGGGTATTCTCTCCAAAGACATTGACGGAGCAGCTCATGCATCTCTACCAGACACTGGCCTAAACCTTACCCCAATATATGCAACACGCTCCCGGAGCCCGGAAAAATGCTTTTTACTCCAAAATCGTACTATGGCTTTGCTTTGCCGCTATGGCCTGGGGCAACCTTATCTTTTACCCCCGCTGGGAAAAACCGGGTTCAGAATCTACGATAGCCTGGGATGTGGAAGGCTATTATTGGTACCTGCCTTCATTGTTTATTTTCAAGGATCTGCAAAAACAGGAGTTTAAAGACAGTATCCTCAACAAATACAAAGCTTCGCCTGCCAACCGTTTTATCCATGGGTTTGTACATGAGAAAAGTGGGAATTATGTACTTAAATACAGCTCCGGTATGGCAGTGCTGTATTCGCCTGCATTTTTTACCGGCCATATGGCCGCAAAGGCACTTGGCTATGATGCAGACGGTTTTTCGATACCTTACAAATTGTCGCTGCAACTGTGGGGACTACTGTTCTCCTTCATAGGGCTGTTTTACCTGCGCAGGCTGCTACTCCTGTATTACGAAGACAAGGTAACAGCGATCGTCCTATTCTTGCTGGTGCTCGGCACCAATTATTTTAACTATGCCGCCATTGATGTAGGCATGTCGCATAGCTGGCTATTCACTATTTATGTATTCATCCTCCTCAACACTCATTTTTTCTATACGTCGGGAAAAGCCCGCTACCTCTACCGGGTTGGCTTCCTGACCGGCCTGACCGTCCTCATCCGCCCTACCGAGATCATTGCAGTACTGATCCCTGCACTGTGGGGGCTGGAATCCGTAAGCAGCCTGAAGCAGCGCTTCTCCTTCCTGGCCGGGCGATGGAAAACCGTACTGATAGCGGCCTGCTGTGCGGTACCGCCCATTGCCCTGCAACTGGTGTATTGGAAATATGTGTCCGGGGAGTGGTTTGTGTACAGTTACCAGGAACAAGGTTTTAACTGGATCAGGCCACATGCTTTTGTCTACAGCTGGTCATACCGCGCCGGGTGGCTGCGATATGCTCCTATGATGTTGCTGGCCTTTGTTGGCCTGCTCTTTTACTGGAGGCATGGCCGCAATAAGCTGGCCGTTATCCTATTCTTTGTGCTCAACTATTACATCGTTTCGGCCTGGAATGTCTGGGATTACGGCGGATTCAGCGGACGGGCGATGATCCAGAGTTACCCCATACTGGTCTTTCCTATCGCCACTTTAATCGCCCTGGCCTTGCGCAAAAAGTGGTCTTCTTTTATACTGGCACCTTTTATACTCCTGTTCCTGTATGCCAATATCTGGTTTACCTACCAGGCACATGGCGGCGGCTTACTGGATGCCTGGGGCACAACCCCGGCCTATTACCGGAAGATCGCCGGAAGATGGTCTGTACCGAAGGAGTACGAAAAACTGAAAGATACAGACGAACTGTTTGAAGGCAAACCAAAGTCTGCACACATCATGTACAGAAGCCAGGACACTAGGCTTTTTTGTGTCACAAAAGAAAGACACTCGGCCGAAGCGGTAGTACTACCGGCGAGTCTGGCTACCGGTCAATGGATCAGGGTGGCGGCAGACTTTCAGTGTGTACAGAAAGAGTGGGATGTATGGCAGTTTCCGGAACTGGTGGTCAAATTCACAAAAGGAAATGAAGAGCAAAAAGTAAGGTTTATTCGAGTGGGGCGCTTTATCGAAGAAGGTGAAACCAAACGCCTGTACATGGACATGAAGGTTCCTGAAGCTGCCGCCGAGTCCATAAAAGTCTCGCTCTACAATGTAGAAAGCGATAAAAAGATGTGCATGCGGCACCTGGAGGTCAGCACTTTTAATGAATAAGACAATAAAAAAAGGCGGCTCTCTCAGCCGCCCTTTTTTATAGCACATTGAAGAGCAAATGCTCTACCCGGAACAGGAAACTGGTCGTAGCCATACGGTCCAGGTTACCCTGCATCTGTTGCCGGAAGCCGACGTCGATGCGGGTCTGGCTGTGGATGATAAATTGCAGTGAAGGCGCAATGTCCACATAATGCTGCCCGGTCTGGGGCTGGTACTGTCCCAGCACTTCGAGCATAACATTAAAGTTTGTCTGCTTATAGGACGTGTATTTTGCCGGGAGGATCAGGCGACCGGTAGACAAGCTGTAGTTAACACCCCGTGTTGCATTGCCGGGATGAATAGTATTGCCTTTACCATTGTCAGTGATCTGCTCATAGCTGAGTGAGGCGGATATCGCCTGCTTATGCAACAATTGTGTTGCAATCAGGCCCAGCTCCCCCCCGGTGTTCATCCCATTCGTTTCCAGCTCCTGGTAATGCACATGCGACTGGTTGTAGGCGGCACGGCCGAAAGCCGCCATACGGAAATGACGATGTACTTCATCATTGCTCAAAAACCGGTATTTGATATAGGTACCGGCGCCCACCACGCTCATAGGGCCAGCGCTGTTGCTCATGATGGCCTCAGCATGGATCATCAGGTTCTTGTTCGCTCCCCACATCAGCTCGGGTAGAAACTGGTAGGTGGTTTTTCCCATATGCTTTTCGTCCAGCAAATTATTAGTCAGGCGGATTCCCAGGCTTTTTGTCGGCATATTGCTGGCCGGCTCAGTATAGGTAAAAAGCTCCTGCGCACCGGCATGGTTTACCGACAGGAAAAGGCATACCACTCCTATCATTTTTTTGATCTGCTTCATAGCTAAAAACGATTAAAGAGAGAGGTGATAAATGCGTGTCCCGGCAGTGATATTTGCTCCACAGCAGCTCCCGGCCATGCCTGTTTCATAGCATTTCATTTTCTCCTGCTTTTTGTACTTTTTGTACGCAGAGGTGGTCACAAAGTTCTTATCGACCACGGTCACTGTTTTTTCACCACTGACATGCTGGCCTTCGGCGTTGATGATGTGATAGGTAGCACCGCCCAGTTTCAGATGAGTATCTTTGGCCAGCTGTGTATCAGGAAAATCGGCGATCAGTTGCAGGGTCGCTACGGCAAAGCCAGCACCCGTTACGGCGTCTTTCAACACATCGGGGTCTACATTGGCTCCTTCTTTAAATTTGATGGTAAATACCGATGTGTTTAAGTCTACATCAATAGACGCCACGAAGGGAACTTTTTCCAGTGATTTGAAAATAGATTTACTGCACATACTGCAGGTAAGGCCGCTGGCAGTGAGTAAGGCAGATTTAACCTGCGCAAAAGAAGAGGTAACGATACCGGTCATCATGGCGATGACAAAGAGGAATTTTTTCATTGCTGAATATTTTTGTTTGAAATAAATGAACGGATAAATAACAGACAGCACTATATGCCGTCTGTACACGCAGATCATGCGTCAAACAACAATATCAGACTCTAAGGTTACGGATCTTAAGAAAGACCGGAAGGCCGTCCGGCGGAGGCTTTTGTAAAGCCAATACCACAACCGACTCCTTCAGGGAAGCTTGAAAAGCACGAGGCAGGAAAAATACAGGGAGTACATCGGCAACAATGACCGTAAAGGCCAAAGCCTGCACTTCTGCAATTTTCTGATCCTGTACTTTTTTGATGAGCTTCACCTTACTTTGGCAGCAACTGTCTTCTCCCTGCTCCATACCACAATCGGAGCAAGGCTCACTGGCGG
>DATJDO010000243.1:0-3740 GCA_035497375.1 Chitinophagaceae bacterium
CTGCAGGGAAGGCAAACTGAATCCTGTTGTGTTTGAAACAGCGTACCGGGGCTATGCCAACCTGAAAGCTGCCGGCAAGCTTGCTGCAGACAAACAGCTGATCTCCATAGCCGATTACAGCTTATCTGCCAATACAAAACGCCTGTGGATCATCGATCTGAAAACCAATAAGGTGCTGTTGAATACCTATGTGGCGCACGGGCAGGGTACAGGCGAAGAGTTTGCCACAGCTTTTTCCGATCGTGAAAATTCGCACCAGAGCAGTCTTGGTTTCTACGTTACCGGGGAAACTTATACCGGGGAACACGGTTTGTCGCTGTACCTGCACGGTATGGATAACGGCTACAATACCAATGCATACAGGCGTTCTGTTGTGCTGCACGGGGCGGCTTATGTTTCTGAAGACTTTATCCGGGCTCATAAACGCCTGGGGCGCAGCTGGGGCTGTCCTGCTGTTGCAGAGGAGCTGGCAGGAGATATGATCAACCTGGTGAAAGACGGTACCTGCCTGTTTGTTTACTACCCGAATGAGCGTTATCATGCTACATCTTACTGGCTCAACAAAAAAAGCAACAGCTTACAGCTGGAAATGCAGCAAAACCAGTTTGAGCTGGCCGCACCGCAGCTGTCGGACAGCAATGGACCAGGGCTCGCTCAGACCTTGTAGCGTACCTGTTTTTTCGTGTTGGGAAAATAGAACGCGTGTCACAACGTTTCTTTTTTTAACTTGCAGCAACATACAGGCATTACATGAATCTAAGATCCCGTCTTCGCACCTCCAAAGAATCAGAAACTTCTGCGCTTAATGATATCTTGTTCATCCTGCTTTTCTTTTTCCTGATCATTTCCACACTGGCCAACCCCAACCTGGTGAAAGTGTCTGTGCCCCGGGCTTCCAGCGACAGCAAAGCCAAGCAGACAGTGGTGGTTACGGTCGACTCAGCACAGCGTTTCTTTATTGGTACCCGCTCCGTTGGCGCCGACTCACTGGAGTCTGCCATAGCCGCCATGGTGGCCAAAAGCCATGATGCCGAACCTACCGTAGTCATCAATGGCGACCGCAAAGCCCAGTTTGACAATATCGTAGCGGTGATGCGCGCAGCCAAATCGCTGAAACTCAAAACGGTTGTTGCTGTAGACAAGGAAAAATAAAGAGATTTCCCATCTCTGTCTGTACACTCATTCTTTACTTTACATAGATCAATATAGTTTAATGCAAAAAATACTAGTTGCCAATCGTGGCGAAATCGCTCTTAGGGTTATGCGTACCGCCCGTGAAATGGGTATCCATACTGTTGCTGTTTTTTCAGAAGCCGACAGGAATATGCCTTTTGTGCGTTTTGCAGATGAAGCCGTTTGTATCGGCCCGGCTGCCTCTGCTCAATCTTACCTGCGTATTGAAAAAATACTGGAGGCTGCCCGGCTAACCGGTGCCGATGCGGTGCATCCCGGTTATGGTTTCCTGAGTGAGAATGCCGACTTTTCGCAAGCGGTGACTGATGCGGGACTGACCTTCATAGGCCCCAGTGCCTACTCCATCAACATGATGGGCAATAAAATATCGGCCAAACAGGCGGCGAAAAAATTTGATGTGCCCATGGTACCCGGTACGGACGAACCCATATCAGACCTGGAAGAAGCGATCCGCATTGCAAAAGAAGTTGGTTTCCCGATCCTCATCAAAGCAGCTGCCGGTGGCGGAGGTAAGGGTATGCGTGTGGTGGAAAATGAAGCCGAATTTGAAAGCCAGATGAGGCTGGCACAAAGTGAAGCCCTGAGTGCGTTCGGTAACAGCGACGTCTTTATGGAGCGCTATGTAGGATCTCCCAAACATATTGAAATCCAGGTGCTGGGTGATCAGCACGGCAACTATGTGTACCTGTTTGAGCGCGAATGCTCGGTACAGCGCCGCCACCAGAAACTGATTGAAGAAGCACCTTCCAGCTGCCTGACGCAGGATATACGCGAAAAAATGGGGGCAGCAGCCGTAGCGGCTGCCCGGGCCTGTAATTACAGCGGAGCGGGTACTATCGAGTTCCTGGTTGACGAAGATCTGAATTTCTATTTCCTGGAAATGAACACCCGCCTGCAGGTAGAGCATTGTGTTACCGAAATGATCACGGGTATTGACCTGGTTAAAGAACAGATCAAAGTGGCCCGCGGGGAAAAACTATCCTTCGGCCAGGAAGACCTGAAGATCAACGGGCACAGCATCGAACTGCGTGTCTGTGCAGAAGATCCCCTGAACAATTTCCTGCCCGATACCGGTAAACTGGAACTGTACCAGGTGCCCAAAGGCCCTGGGGTACGCGTGGACGATGGTTATGAGCAGGGTATGGATATACCGATCTTTTACGACCCGATGATCGCTAAGCTTGTGGTGCATGCACCTACCCGCCAGGAAGCCATAGAGCGTATGGACCGCGCCATTGACGAATACCAGGTAAACGGCATACAGACCACTTTACCCTTCGGTAAATGGGCCATCCGCGCTGAGGCATTCAGCAAAGGACAGTACGATACCAAATTCATTGAAAAATACTTTAAACCGGAATATCTGGTCCGCAAAGACGATGCCGCTGAGCGCATTGCCGCGCTGCTGGGCGCTACCATATGGGAAAAAACCAAAAAGCCGGCTCAGGCTGTCAGTGCCGCAAACGGTAGTGTGAGCAAATGGAAGATGCGTAACAGATAGTTCGTATCTTTGCGCTCCCCCAAAAATATGGAACAGAAGTCTGTCGCTTTTCATACGCTCGGATGCAAACTCAATTATTCCGAAACATCCACACTGAGCCGCACCCTGCAGGCCAGCGGTTTCGTGCAAAAAGAGTTTGAAGATACAGCCGATGTATATGTGATCAATACCTGCTCTGTTACGGAGAATGCCGACAAGGAATGCCGCCAGCTGGTGCGCCGTATCCAACGCCGTGCACCGGAGAGCTTTGTGGTGATCACCGGTTGCTACGCGCAGCTCAAACCAAAGGAAATAGCGGAGATAGAAGGGGTGCACCTGGTTTTGGGTGCTGCTGAAAAATTCAATATTGCACAACACCTGCAGGACCTGACCAAAGGCGACAGCGCCCGTATCTGCTCCTGCGATATCGAAGAGGTGAATGGTTTTCATTCGTCTTATTCACACGCCCAGCGTACCCGTACTTTCCTTAAAGTACAGGACGGCTGCGATTATAATTGTTCCTTTTGTACCATACCGCTGGCGCGGGGACACAGCCGCAGCGACAGTATAGAGAATGTTATTGCCAAAGCAAACGAGATCGTAGCCCAGGGCGTACGGGAGATTGTGCTGACCGGCATTAACCTCGGCGATTTTGGTAAAGGCAACGAAGGCGGACGGCAACGGGAAGAAAATTTTTACGACTTAATCGTTGAACTGGATAAAGTAGAAGTTATAGACCGTTACCGGATTTCTTCAATAGAGCCGAATCTGCTCAGCGAAGAGATCATTCATTTCGTCGCCGGATCACAAAAGTTTATGCCGCATTTTCATATTCCCCTGCAAAGCGGCAGCAATAAGACTTTGTCTGCCATGCGCCGGCGCTACAGGCGTGAGTTGTATGCCGACAGGGTAGAGCTGATCAAAGCGATTATGCCGCATGCTGCCATCGGGGTGGATGTGATCGTTGGCTTCCCGGGCGAGACAAACGAAGATTTTCGCGAGACTTTCGACTTCCTTCATGGCCTCGATGTGTCCTATTTCCATGTCTTTACGTACTCCGAAAGGG
>DATJDO010000244.1:0-5117 GCA_035497375.1 Chitinophagaceae bacterium
TGGTCGGGGCATTGCGCAGGTGCATGGGTACCGGCAGGTCTCCTGTTTGGCGGACGGTGCTTTGCGCTTTACCGATGGCCATATAGGAAGCGTTGCTCTTGGCAGATGTAGCCAGGTAGATAGCGGTCTGAGAGAGGATAATGCGGCATTCCGGATAGCCGATCATCTCTACGGCCTGGAAAGTGGACGTAGCCAGCAGTAAGGCATTGGGATTGGCATTGCCGATATCTTCGGAAGCCAGGATCAGCATACGGCGGGCAATGAACTTCGGATCTTCGCCTCCTTCTATCATGCGGGCCAGCCAGTATACGGCCGCGTTGGGGTCGCTGCCACGCATCGATTTTATGAATGCGGAAATGATATCATAATGCTGTTCGCCGCTTTTGTCATACAGTGCCATTTTTTGCTGTACCACATCCTGCACCAGTGCATTGGTCACCGTGCCGTTTCCATCGGGCAATGCGGAAAAGATCAGTTCGATCAGGTTCAGCAGTTTCCGGGCATCTCCGCCGCTTAACTGCAGCAGTGCCTCCCATTCTCCTATCTGAATCGAATGTTTCTGCAGGAGCTCGTCCTGTTCCAGGGCTTGCAAGACCAGCGTCTTTAATTCTTCTTCCTGCAAGGGTTGCAATACATACACCTGGCAACGGCTCAGCAGGGCACCAATCACTTCGAAAGACGGGTTTTCCGTAGTGGCCCCGATCAGTGTGATGATGCCCCGCTCTACGGCACCCAACAAACTGTCTTGCTGGGCTTTATTAAAACGATGCAATTCGTCTATAAACAGCAAAGCTTTGCCGTCCATCCGGGCTCTTTCGATGACGGCACGCACTTCCTTTACACCGCTGTCAATAGCACTCAGGGTATAAAAAGGCAGGTCCAGGGAATGGGCAATGATCTGGGCCAGGGTAGTCTTTCCGACGCCCGGTGGCCCCCAGAAGATGATGGAATGTGCCGTACGCTGCGCGATCATCTGCGCCAACACTTTACCTTCACCCACCAGGTGTTGCTGTCCGATAAAGGTCTGCAGGGAACGGGGGCGCATGCGCTCGGCAAGGGGAATATGCTTTGTCATAATTTTACATGAAGCGGCAACAGAATATTGATGACGATGCGTTACTTTCGTTACCGCTTATTTTATATAAATAAACTTCTGGAACAATGAAATGCAATTTACTACTATTCGCCTGTTTGCTTTGCTTTTCCCTGTCTGCTGTGGCTCAGAAAAATCCGTACCTGCTGACCGTGCCCGGCTCGGCGGCACTACGCCCTGCCCCGGAAGAAACAAAGGTGAAATTTGATTATAAGCAGCTCAATGCTCCTTTGCCTAAATTCAGGATTTACAACCATGAGAATAAAGAAATTACCACTGATGTGCTGGAGACAGGCGGGAATCTCTTTGTTATGATGTTCAACCCTACCTGTGAGCATTGCGAAGACCAGACTATGCTGTTCAAAGAAAACATTGCGCTGTTTCAAAAAAGCAAAATCCTGTTGATTGCCACACCCGTACAGGTGGCCAATATCGGCTACTTCCAATCCAACACACGTTTCAGTGACGTAAAAGACGTAATGACAGTATCGGTAGACAGTGCAAAGCTTATAGAAAAACTATACCGCTACGAAGAAATGCCCCAGATCAATATCTATGATGGTAAAACCCATCGCCTGATCAAAACCACCAACAGCTTCCAGCCCCTGGATTCGCTGCGACAATATATCCAGTAGTTTTATCATTGCCCCATTTTCAGGATACTAAACATTGGAAGCATCTCCTCCCCTTCCAGGGGAAGTCCTGAAGGGGATGGGGTTGAGCGGTGCTGTTTCGCTATGCCGTTTCGGTCAGCTTGCGCGGCGCCTGTGTTTTCATGACACCCGCGATGGCAGCAATATGGTCCGGGGTAGTCCCGCAGCAACCGCCGACAAGGTTTACCCAGCCATTTGCAGCAAAAGAACCGACAATCTTAGCGGTTTCTTCGGGTGTCTCATCATATTCGCCCATCGCATTGGGCAATCCGGCATTCGGGTAAGCACTCACATAACAGTCTGCCAGTTGGGCCAATTCTTCGATGTGCGGGCGCATCTGCTCTGCTCCCAGTGCACAGTTCAGGCCAATGCTGACGGGGTTGGCATGCATCATGGAGGTGTAAAAAGCTTCCAGTGTCTGCCCGCTCAGGGTTCTGCCGGATGCATCGGTGATGGTACCCGAGATCATCACGGGTAGTTTTTCCTTTTGCGTGTCGCGGAAATATTTTTCGATGGCGTAGACTGCAGCCTTTGCATTCAGTGTATCAAAAATAGTTTCGACCAGTAGGATGTCTGCGCCACTTTCTACCAGGGCATTGATCTGCTCGTAGTAGGCTGTAGCGACTTCGTCGAAAGTAATGGCACGGTAGCCGGGGTTGTTCACATCCGGCGACAGGGACAAGGTTTTGTTCATCGGCCCGATAGCACCGGCTACAAATTTCTCCTCGCCCGGGTGCTCGGATTTATATTGGTCCACTGCTGCACGTGCTACCTTTACGGCCGCACGGTTGATGCGGTCAGCCAGTTGCTGCATGTCGTAGTCGGCCAGCGATACACTCTGTGCATTAAAGGTATTCGTCTCTACGATGTCTGCACCGGCATCCAGGTATTGTTTGTGGATGCCTTCGATAATTCCTGGCTGGGTGAGGCATAGCAGATCATTGTTCCCCTTCAGGTCCAGGTGCCAGTCTTTGAACTCTGTACCACGGTAGTCCGCCTCCTCTAATTTATGTCGCTGGATCATCGTTCCCATCGCTCCGTCTATGATCATGATCCTGTTGTCCAGTAATTGCAGTATGGTCTCTCTTTTTGTCATGTGTTGCCCGGCACTTTACGCTCCGGTACAACAAAATTAGACCGCCGCCCGCATCATTCCAAAAGCTTGTTTCAAAGTCTTATATTCGTTTAGCCGTGTCCGGACGGAGCTGCCCATTAAACCCCACCATATGAAGATCAGGATATTGCTGTGTTGCCTGTTGCTGAAAAGCGTATTGCTTACAAGAGCCCAGCCGGCGGTGCATTTTCCTAAAACCCAGGACCGCAGCATCAGCTACCAGGGAAAAGCTTTGGACAGCCTGATCGGCTTCTGTTCCTACAAAGCCATTTTCTTCGGTGAGTGTCATACCGTTTTTTTTGAGCCCGATTTTAAATTCCGCCTGATCTGCCAATTGCATGAGACCTGTGGCATCCGCGATGTGTTTATGGAAATAGGGCATTCGGCAGCTTTCCTGTTCAACGGGTACCTGGAAACCGGTGATACAAGCCTTTTGTATCACCCGAGACTGGCTTATATGTATCAAAACGGTAACTATGCCAGCTTTTGGCGCAATCTTTACCTGTATAATAAGGGCCTGGCAGAAGCGGATAAGATCAGGATATACGGGGTTGATTTTGAACGCGTTGAAGTATTCAAAGTGCTGCTGTCCCTGATGCCGGCAGGCAGGGAAATCCCCGGCCCCTTGCTCCCTGTTTTTGAAAAAATAAAAGTACTGTCGGTTGATACCACCCTGGGCCATTTCGATAAAAGATTTGCAGCGGAACTGAAAACTCTTGCTGACATGTTCAGGCAGGAGGAAAATGCCGCTAAAAATTTCTACGGCGCGGCATTCCCCCAGGTGGCAGATATTGTCCGCAACGAGAGTCCGCACACCACGCATGTGGATCCGAGGAACAAAGCATGGGCCGCTTATATGGAGTCTGTGATCCGGGACCAGCATATTGATAAGTTTGTCGCCTTTTTTGGCAGTGCACACATGGGGTATTCCTATGGCCATTCCATGCCCAATAAAATAAAAGCACTATCTGGGTTTGAAAAAAAAGTGTTGAGTATCAATTCCGTATATTTTAATGTTCTGGGTGGTCAAAAAAATACTCTGTTGCCCTATGCCGGCCTGATCAAAGGAAAAAACAGGGATTTCTTATTCCGTACTTACCTGCCGGGAACGGACAGGGCTGTGGTGTACCGTGCGCAGGATATTCAGGATGCAGAACTAAGCCGCTCGGCCGATTATGTTTTGTTGGTGGATGAATCCTTATAGCCGGAATGAATGTAGTTGTCAGGCGTGTCTGTTTTTGAATAATCTATATATTTTGACTTTTGTTTATTGAAAATCGATAAAGAAATGATCCGGTACCGGTTTATATTATTAGCTGTGTTTGTGGTTGATAGTTTTTCATGCGTAGCACAAATACCCTCAACCAACGACAAGTGTTGCCGCTCCCTGTATCCGCAGGAATGGGATACTTTGGACCTGAGGCTGCTGGGAAAGGAATACCAACGGCTGAAATCGCTGGAGTGCAGCGATTGCGACCGCTTTGAGAGTGACCTGATGCAGGTTATGGAAGTACTGGGTAAGCGCCTGGACGGAAGCCGGAAAGGCAGAGTCCGGAACATTATGGGTAAACCGGATGAAAAGGAAGGCCGGCAGCAGATCTATCATTGGAGAAACAGGCATGATTACCTGTATTTTACCAAAGAAAAACATTCCCGCACCGTGAAACACGGCTGGTACTATGCCTATGAATAAGAAGCCGGACATTGGACGCACGTTTCTTGATGAAAGGTTACTTTTGCAGCCATAGTATGACTATATGATAGAAAACCTGCACTCAAAGGAATTGTTCCTGCGCCGGGGTTTCGCATCCGCTTTGCGGACGATAGATCCTTCGGCTGAACCTTTATTCGGGAAAATGAACCCGCAACAAATGGCCGAGCATATGGCGGAGTATATCCGCATGGGCTACGGCAACCCGGTCATTACGGAAGTATTCTATAAAGAAGACGAATCATTGGAAAGGCTCCGCCAGTTCATTATGAGCGATAAACCGTTCAGGGACAATACTCCCAACCCGATGATGGACAGTATACCCAAACCTGCAGCCCTTTCGGGCTATGAAGCTGCTGTGGCCGATGTAGAGCAGGCGGTATCCGAATTGTTTCAGGCATTTGAGCAAAACGGGGACCTGGTGGTTGCTAGCCCCTTCTTTGGCCTGTTGGATTACCCGATGACCATACAATTGCTGGATAAGCACGCCCGGCACCACCTCCGGCAGTTCGGACTGTAAAGGCCGTTTATGGATTCCGGCCTTTA
>DATJDO010000245.1:0-1659 GCA_035497375.1 Chitinophagaceae bacterium
CTTGCGGCAAGCGGCAAGGCGCTCCTGTATCGTAGGTGGGGCCAACTGTTCGCCGGTAGCCAGGTACTGTTTTACTTCCCGGAAGATCCAGGGGTAACCAATGGCGGCACGGCCGATCATAATGCCATCCACACCATAACGCTCTTTGTATTCTTTTGCCTTCTGCGGGCTGTCAATATCGCCATTCCCGAAGATCGGTATTTTGATCCGTGGGTTATTTTTCACTTTCGCAATCAGGGTCCAATCGGCTTCGCCCTTGTATAGCTGGGCGCGTGTGCGACCGTGAATGCTCAGGGCTTTGATGCCTACATCCTGCAGGCGCTCGGCAACTTCCTCAATATTCTTACTGTTGTCATCCCAGCCCAGGCGGGTCTTTACCGTCACCGGCAGGCTGGTATTGTCTACACAGGCTTTGGTAAGGCGCACCATCAGGTCTATATCTTTCAGCACGGCTGCCCCTGCCCCTTTACATACAACTTTCTTTACGGGGCATCCGAAATTGATGTCGAGCAGGTCGGGCTGGGTGGCATCGACGATCTTTGCCGAAAGGGCCATAGCCTCCTCATCGCCACCAAAAATCTGTATGCCTACCGGGCGCTCGTAATCGAAGATATCCAGTTTCTGCCTGCTTTTGATCGCATCGCGGATAAGCCCTTCTGTAGAGATAAACTCGGTATACATCAGGTCTGCCCCATAGTCTTTGCAGACAGCGCGGAAAGGCGGATCGCTGACGTCTTCCATAGGCGCCAGCAGGAGCGGGAAATCCGGTAGTTCTATATTGCCAATCTTCACCATAAATTTTGCTGCGCAAAGGTAAGGGATAACAGGCGTTCAAGTTTAAAAAGCCGGGCTTAACTTCGCTCTTTTCCAGCTTTTGGTATGAATGAGCAAACGGTAACTGAACAAACAAAAAAATGGATTTCGGATGTAGTGATCGGCTGCAATTTCTGCCCTTTTGCACGGCAGGTAATGGTGGAAAACAGTATCCGCTATGCCGTGATTGAAGGAACTGCCCTGCATACTCATGCCGCGTTGCTGTTGTCTGAACTGAATTTACTTACCGCACAGCCGGACATCAGCACCAGTCTGCTGATCTTCCCCGATGCGTATGGACACTTCAGGGCCTACCTGGACTTTTTGAAGCAATCAGAAAAACAGTTGGCGCGCAAAGGCTTTGACGGGATTTTTCAGCTAGCCAGTTTCCACCCCGATTACTGCTTCGACGGCAGCAGCCAGAACGATCCTGCTAATTATACCAACCGCTCACCCTACCCGATGCTGCACATCCTGCGCGAAGACAGCCTTAGCGAGGCCATTAGCCGCCATAAGGATGCAGCAAACATCCCGCAACGGAACATTGCATTTGCCCAGCAAAAAGGGCTCGCCTACATGAAACAACTCTTCCTGGATACCAAAGGGAAAAAATAAACGGCGTTACACCGTATCCATAAAGCTCTTTTCCACTTTATTGAAAATGAGGGCACCGGCCAATACGACTACCAGGGTAAAAATTAAGGCATAGACCAAAGCGCCCCAGGAAAAAACACCCCCGCCTGCACCGGTGAAAGCGTAACGAAAGGTTTCGATAACAGGAGACATAGGGTTAATCATCAATACTTTACGAACAGAAGGATTAATGCCCGGTGAGCTGATAGGGTA
>DATJDO010000246.1:0-4781 GCA_035497375.1 Chitinophagaceae bacterium
CCGATCTCCAACATACCCCTGTTCGGCGACAGCCCTTTCGGCCTCAATGAGTTTACGATCCACCGCAAGGACTCTTCGTCGATGATCAAGATACACACCTATCTCAATGGTGAATTTTTAAATACCTATTGGTCGGACGGCCTGATCGTAGCCACCCCTACAGGCTCTACAGGTTATTCCCTGAGCTGTGGAGGACCGGTGGTTTTCCCCCAGGCCTCCAACTTTGTGATCACACCGGTAGCGCCGCACAACCTCAATTTGCGCAGCATCGTGGTGCCGGATAATGTGGTGATCTCCTTCGAGGTGGAAGGCCGTGCAGACACCTTTCTGTGTACGCTCGATTCCCGTTCCGAAACCATTACCAGCGACACGCAACTGGCCATACGCAAGGAACATTTCAGCGTATCGCTGGTCAGGCCGCATGATCACAATTTCCTGAAAACAATCCGTCAGAAATTGTACTGGGGTATTGATAAGCGGAACTAACAAAAATCACCCTGGCTTATTTTCCGAATCGCTTGATGGCTCAATGGCTTTCAGCCTGCTTTTCAGGCCCATCCAGGCCTTCCTTTTATCGTCCATGTTGCTGCCGGCATTGGCCGGGCTGGTTGAAGGCAGAGTAAGATACGTGATTCCATCCCTGGGTGTACAATACTTCCTGTAAAGGGAGGCG
This sequence comes from Chitinophagaceae bacterium, assembly GCA_035497375.1. Taxonomy (GTDB): domain Bacteria; phylum Bacteroidota; class Bacteroidia; order Chitinophagales; family Chitinophagaceae; genus Rurimicrobium. Next base: position 674 of record DATJDO010000246.1, read on the forward strand.
GCTTTCTGCCCGTTAAAGGCAATGGTCCGGACAGAGGGGTGCTCATCCAGGAAAAGGTCCAGCTTATTCGGCGTTTCCTCCAGTATGGCCGTATCCAGGCTACCCTGCCGGATGCAGGTATCGCAAACATCCCAAAGCGCTATGTTCAGACGCGCCAGCAATTGCTGTTTCTGCATATAGCCGATGGGCACATCTTCATTAGCCAGGCCAGCGATAAAGGGCCAGAATAAATTGCGTGGATGGGCATAATACTCTTGTTTCTCCAGGGATTTTTCACCGGGCATACTGCCCAGTATCAGCAGGCAGCTGCCAGGTGTTGCCACAGGTGGAAACCCTGATTTGTGCAGGTTTGTTTTCGGCGCTTTCATGTTTTTACAAATTTGATTACCTTTCTGCAAAAGAAATCCCAATGTTCCGCCTTCTGCTGGTCTGCCTGTTCTGGCTGTATTCGGTGCACTGTACTGCACAAAAGATCCGGAAAGAAGATTACCTGCATATAGACAAACTGGTACAGGACTATGGCCCGATGAAAGGCAGCAGCATGCAATATATTGTAGACTCCATCACTCGGGATTGCAAAACGGAACTCCAGGCCACACGTGCCTTTTACCGCTTCCAGTTCCTTTACCTTTCTTTTGACCTGAAAAGGCAGCAGCACCCGGGCAAGTACCAGGACAATGCTTCATCGGCATTAATGGAGCGCAGGGCCGGAAGCGCCGGTTGTGCGCAAATGTTCAAAGCCATGTGCGACCTGAAGAAGATAGAGTGCATTGTGGTAAAGGGTGTGTTGCGCTATCGCTGCAGGGATATCGGCACCTTCGATCCGGATGCTATTCACTTTTGGAATATAGTAACGATCAACAACACGCAATACCTTATCGACCCCAGCCTGGCCTGTGGGTATTTTGAAGAACGGAAATTCATCCGCGAATATTCCGACGCCTGGTGGCTGACCAACCGTAAATTATTCGCCTGTACCCACTTTCCCGACGATAAAAAAATGCAGTTGCTGGAGGTGCCGTTTACCAAAACAGAATATGCACAAACGCCGCTGATCGGGGCCGCTGCTATTGTTGCCGGGCTGGTACCGACCAAAACGATCAAAGGCACGATGCGTGGATCTGAAGACAGTGTCACCAAAATGAAGTTTACCATAGCCGGGCACCTGGATATCTTAAACGTACAGGCTTCTTTTGACGGGGCTCCACCAGTCCCGGTCCCCTTTGACTTAGACCAGTTCGGCATCTACCTCTTCGTACCCAATGGTCCCCACGGGAAACATACGCTGAAAATCCTCATTAAAGACAAGCTGGCATTCATATTCCGGACAGATATCCGGAAAGGTTTAAAAAAGCCCGCGGCCAGGTTGAAACGGTAAAAGTCTCATCAATAGCGGGTTTTGCTTCTATTATAAACTAATATGTTTAAAAAATAAGATTCGAAATCGTGGTTTTTTCCCTGCCAGGCAATATGCCTTTGGGTATAACTTTGACATGTTGAATTATAAATATAGCCAATAAGACGATAATATTCTTAAATCAACGCCTTTAATACCCACCATCGTCCTATTTCTCTTCAAGGCTAATCAATTTTTATTGATTAACACATTCTTCATTTGCAACCGTCTTTACAAACAAACACTTATTTATTTAATTTTTAAACTATACGCCTATGGGAAACATTACTCATTACCTGATCGGCAAAGTCCGGGGCCTGGTCTCGCGGCCTTCACGATTGCAGCTCAGTCGTTATCCGGAAGCAGAGCCTTCCATAACGCCGGCACCAGTTCTTTAAGGGCACGCAAACTTTTTGTACGCGGTCCAATTGTTCATTTTAAAACAGCTTCTATGAAAAAAGAAACACAGCCTAAAGCCGGTTTTTTAAGCATACCGGCTTTAAAACAGACCCTCCTCTTCTATTGTTGCCTGTTGGGTTTATTCCTTTCAGGAACATCGCAGGGTTTTGCCCAAATTACAGGGCCCGCAACAGTATGCTCCGGCACTGCCAGCGTATTTACGCTCAGCGGCACACCCAACCCCACTTACACGTACACCTGGTCTGTACTACCGGCCACCAACTCAACCATACTGACCTCATCGCCCTCCTCTGCAACCATTCAATGGTTCAACAGCACAGCCGCTACAGAGACGGTACAGGTCTTGATCGCCAGGCCCGGCTTATCGCCGATTACCTGGACCAAACCGGTAAACATCGTCCCTGAACCTGATCCGCAGATCAGCACCGATTCGAAAGTAGCTTGCCAGGGAACTGAAATCGGCAAAGAAAAACGCCAGGAAGGCGGGATCATTATAGACGATGGCGCTTGTGTCAAAGTCTGCGCCAATTCTACCGTACAATACACCGTAATGAACGGCCTGCCCGGCAGTACCTTCCAGTGGACAACCGATCTTTCAAAAGGTTCTTTCAGCGGTCCTTCTACAGGAACTACAGTGACTATCAATTGGTCTGACAATCTCGGATTTACTTTTGTCAAGGTAAAAGAAACAACCGACGGCGGTTGTGTAAAGGAAAAAACAGTATGCATTAATATCATTGAAAGCCCGAAACCGCTGTTCAGCATCAATGGAGACATCTATGACATAGAAGCCGGTGAATGCTTTAAAGGCTGCACTAAGGCCAATATACAATTCGGAGACCTCACGCCCGACCCCACATCATCGCCCATTGTTTCGTGGCAGTGGGATTTTGGAGACGGCACCTTCTCCTCTTTGCAAAAAGCCGATGCACCAATATTCATTGCCCGGAGGTTACAAGGTCTTGCTCACGGTAACCAACCAATGTGGGTGCAAGGGTTACTATTACGCCTGCCTTGAAATTGAAGACCCGGAAAAACCCCCACTGGAAATCCGTTGCCCTTCCATTGTCTGCGAAAATGCAATCGGTCATTATACCATCGATAACACCTGCGATGAGATGTTCTGGGAAGTAAACGGGGGCACGATCATCAGCTCCACATCAACCAGCGTTGACATCATGTGGGACAATGTAGGCCCTGATGGATTTGGCGAAATCATTGCAAACCTTGAAGCTTGTGGCGGCGATTGTGGCCCTAAAGTAACAGCAAAAGTACCTGTGATACAGGCGAACGGATCTATTGAAGGCAAGGCTGTGATCTGTAAAGGCCAACAATATAAGTATACCCTTCCCCAATGGCCGGCCACCAACTTCAAATGGTCAGTTATCCCGGCCAGCGCAGCAACGTTGGTCAGCTATGATGAAAACTCTTACGAAGTAAACCTGATCGCAAATACTCCGTTCACACTGCATTGTGAATACACTAATACCATGGAGCTGTGTGCCGGAAAAGCCGACCTCAACATCAATGTTGTAAGCCCAGTTGTACTATCGGTACCTTCCAAAATCTGTACGGGCACCGCCACGTCCATTGTCGGCACCATTCCTGCCACATCCGGTACGAGCTATACCTTTATCAATCCTGCCGGCAGTACCGTTACGTCCGGCACATTCAATGTTAGCGGCACCTGGACAATACAGGCTTCCAACCCTGCTTACTGCCCTATTGTACCGGTTAGTGTACCGGTTGTCAATCCGCCCGCAGCTGTGGGCAGCATAAGCGGCGAGCAAAAGGCATGCCTGAATACGCCTTATGTCTATGAGGCCATTGCTCCTGTTCCCAATACGCTCTGTACATGGTCTGTTACCGGTGGTACAATTGTGACCAATTCCGGTAATGCCGTTACGGTGAAGTGGACCAGTACCGGCACAAAAACACTGGCGGTCTCCCGAACATGGGCAGACGTGCCCGGGTGCAACAGCACAGTAACGAACCTTAACGTGACTACAGCAACACCAGTGGCATCGATATCAGGCAATACAAGCCCTTGTGCCAATACGAATGTTGTCTACACCGCCACACTGACTGCAGGCTCAAGCCCGATCGACAATATCACCTGGAGCCTGAGCAATCCGGCAGTGGGTAGCGTATCTTCAGGCCAGAATACGATGACGCCTACCTTTACGTGGAACAACACAACAGTTGCCTCCACTGCGGTCACCATTATTGCTACAATGGTTAAATGCGGCACCACGGTAACGGTCAGCTACCCCATCACGGTGATCGGCAGAT
>DATJDO010000247.1:0-5629 GCA_035497375.1 Chitinophagaceae bacterium
AATACCCCCGTATATTTGCAGCCCTGAACAAGGAAAAACACCTGCCCAGGTGGCGAAATTGGTAGACGCACTGTGTTCAGGTCGCAGCGTTCGCAAGGATGTGCTGGTTCGAATCCAGTCCTGGGCACAAAGCCTCCCGCAAGTCGGGAGGCTTTTTTGTTTGTGACAAGCGAAAAGCCTGCTTTTCAGGTTGGAGCAGACAAAAAAGCAAGTGAGCGCGTAGCGCTCAGGCTTTGTAGCTTCTCTTTTTTGGAAGATAAGCGCAACGAATAATCCAGTCCTGGGCACGCAAAAAGCCTCTCAAGCAATTGAGAGGCTTTTTTGTTTGCGCCAAACATCGGTGAAAAGCTGAATGAAAGTGGCTGAGCCTGTTGCTCAACAAGAAAAGAGCTGCTCCAATCGGAGCAGCCCGGCAATCTTAAGACTTTCGTCCCATGCAATAGAAATCAGGCGCTGACCTTGAAACTGTCATCGTACTCCACAGTCCCTTCCGCTATCTTTCCTGTAAATGACAGTGCCTGGAAATACTCCGCCGGAGCATGCAGGTACTGCAAACGGGCATCGCTCCGGAATCCGAAGCGGCCATAATAGGAAGGCTCACCCAACACCACGCAGCCTGAGGCATGCAGCGCCCGCAAAGCGTCAAGAGCGGCTCTGATCAGGCCGGAGCCCACGCCAGAGCCCTGTTTGGAAGGGATCACCGATACAGGCCCCAGCCCAAACCAGCCTTCGCTTCCTGAAGAAATGCGTACTGGTGATATCGCAATATGCCCTATCAATATTCCTTGTTCCTCTGCTATCAGAGAAACGCTCAGTTGGCCATTTGCGCGCAGGGCTTTTATGATGAATGATTCCGTTCCGCTGCTATAGGCTGCGGAGGCAAACGCAGTCTTTGTGACTTGGTCGATAGACCCGATATCAGAAGGTTCTTCCCTCCTGATTGTATAATTGTATGGATGCATGATTAAGTAGCATTAAATGAGCATAAGAAGTCATCTTCTGCAGAAGGAGCAGAAGCCTGAATAAAATTATCGGTTGAAGAGGTAATTACCCGGACGGTAATTACTGTAACGCAATATCCATCATACACTCAGATTGAAGAAAAGTAGTATTCCGCACGAAAGTAAAGAAAACCGGGATAAGCATCGCAACAATAGCGGGCATTGTCTGTAGATTTGCAGGACAGCATACATCACGCTCCCTGCGCTCCCAATTTTTCTACTGTTGCGATCCATTGTTGCCGGAAGTCCGGGCTGGAATCTTTAACAACAGCTATGTACGTCACTTTCACCGGGCTAACCCCGCAAAATTCAAGGGTGCCTTTCTTGAACTGGTTCAGCGTAGGGCCCTTCATGAACAGCCAGTCGTACCACCGGGGCGTATCGGCCGTAACAATAATCCGGGCCGTCTTTCCTTTTAAAAGCTTTTTGGGGAAGGGTTTGCCTTCGACAGGCTGAAAGGTAATGCCCGGGAGAAATGTCCTGTCGATAAACCCTTTCATCATGGCGGGATACCCATACCACCACATCGGGAATACCCAAACCAGGTGATCTGCCTCTTTGATCTTTTCCAGTGCTGCCAACAGATCGGGTTCCAGTTCTGTGCGCTGCCGGTACCCAAATTGAAGATTGGGGTTGAATTGCAATTCAGCGATGTTGATCCTGGCGATGGCAGCTCCGCTTGTAGCCAGGCCCCGGGTGTAGGCATCCGCAAGTGCATAATTATAGCTTGCCGGGTCAGGGTGTCCGTTGATAACGAGTACTTTTTTCATGTTGTGTTGCTTTTTGTCAGTGAGGTATACCTGCCTCTGATGATGGTGCAAAGCAACAAGCAATCTCTGATCGCAAAAAGGACATTTGTCTAAAAAGCATACGCCTTCCTGATCCGGCTCAAATGCCGCTGTGTGATGCCCAGGTAGGATGCCAGTTGGTTTAAGGGGATGTGCATCAGGTAGTCCGGATGTTTGCCGATCAGTTCGGCGTAACGGTTTTCAGCACTTTCTTTGAGCAGGGTAAACACCCGCTGCTCCATTTTTACGAACTCCTGTTCGGCTATAGCTTTGGTGAGACGCAGCCAATTGGGGCTGTTTTTTTCAAACTGATCGATGGCGGTCCGCGGGATGACAAAGAGCTCCGCATCGGTTACCGCACAGATGTTTTCAACTGTTGGCTGTTGGGTGATCAAAGAAGAGTAAGCAGTGGTAAATGTGCCTTCAAACATAAAGCAGAAGGTAATTTCCTCCCCTTGAGCGTTGTGGTAAAAGGAGCGGAAAATTCCGGAGTGAATAAATGCTACTTGCCGGCAGACCTGCCCCTCCCGGACAAAATAGTCATTCTTTTTTATGGTCCGGTAACTCCCTGCGTTTACGGCCATGCGGATCTCCTCTTCGGTGAGTAGATTGAATGAGCTTAAATAGTCCTCCATGGGCTGCAATAGCCGTTTCTGCGGCTCAACGCAAATATACGGAGAACGGATAATGAGTGAAACCAAAGGAATAACCCTTACTTGCTATACTTTCTTTTGAGTTCCAGGTACAAAACATCCAGTCCTGCGTCTGTGTCTGCTGTCTGTGCGTTAGCAAAAAGTATAAACGCCCTGTCCAGGTCTTTATAGACAAATACCTTGCTTAGAAATGTTCCGGGATTGCCGATGTTGTAGGAGTAGGTTTGATTATTGCGGTCTGTGTTCCAAAACCAACCCACTGAAAATGTCGTCAAACCAAAATGCAGGAAGTTAAATTCTTCTTTGGTCAATAAGCCGGATCGCCCGGACAGGCCTTTTAATTGAAGTTGAATAAATTTGGCATAATCGGGCAGGCTGACATGAATATTTCCTGCTGCCAGAAGCCAATTGAGTTTGTAGTTGTTGCCCGGAGGCTCAGGGATTAAATTATTATCGTGGCCCCAGGGCTGCAGGGTATCCTGTGTATTGGGAGCGCCAAAACCGAAATGGATACCCAATTGTTGTCCCAGATCGGCGACCAGTTCCTGGTATGATTTTCCTGATGCCTTTTCCAGCATGAGCCCTGCTGCAATGTAGCCTAAGTTGGAGAAATGAATACTGTCCTTGCCTTTAACGGGTTTGTGCCGGAAAAACCATCGGGCAAACTGGTAACGCTGTTGTGCTTCGTCGCCCGAAAATTCATCCTGGCTTGGTTTGCTGTACGTGTAGGTATAAGGGAATAACCTGCTTCTGAACGTCAGTAAATTCAGTAAGGTCAGATGATGATAGGCGTGCCTGCTTTTTGCTTTCAGTTCCGGGAACAAGTCAAAGAGTTTGGTGTCCCAGTTTATTTTCTTGTCGTGGACCAATTGTGCCGCAATAAAGCCGGTTATCGCTTTGGTGTTGGAGCCAATCCTGAATTGATCATTGATGTCCGCCGTGAGTGAGCTGTTTATTTTCTTCACACCGCTTATGTTTATGTCCAGGATTTCGCCGGAACTAAGCACCGCATAGCCGAGCTCGGGAATATGGTATTGCTTTCTGACGCTATCAGCAAAGGAAGCAATTGTTTGGCCGTTTGCCGGATGAAAAAGGGATAGGGTAATGAGGATGGCCACTATGTTTTTGATCTGTTGCATGGTTGTCTGATAGCACAGGAGATAGTCTGCAGTCTGGTAATTGTATTGTAGCTGCAGTTGAAACCTGGTCAGCCAAATGTAGGACAGCCCCCGGATTTGTTTTGTCAGGGTTTGAGTAGGGTGAGGGCTTTTCAATGGATGCCGGTGCTGCTTCCCTTTACCGGGCAGGCATGGAGTGGTATCGCAGCCTGATTTTCTACCCCCTGCGGCTGCAAAGTAGGTATGGAACGGAAAAAAGTCCGATATTACAAAGGAAACAATAGCCATGCGCAACATACCGGCAATGGTAAATGAATGGTCATTCGGAATATGGGAACAAGAACGAAAAAAGGCAACACTAATCTCCGCACTGTACAACAGGTACGGAGTCCTTTAGTGGAAATTCCCACCGTTTTTACCTTCGATAACTGTACTCTTACTTTGTACGAAACGCTTGAAGAAGCAACAGGCGTCAACTTCGAATTTAATTACCCTACTGTGGCCATTATGCTCAGTGGTAAAAAGATCATGCATATGGAAGGACGCACGTTTGCATTTTTGCCGGGCGCTGTTTTTATCGTAGCACCCGGAGTGCCCATCTTCATTGATCTGCCTGGTGCTTCAGTTGCTGACCCCACCTTGTGCCTGACCCTGACCATTGACCGCAATGTGATCTTAAAGCAAATAGAGGTGTTGCTGAAGAACAATACGGCAGATGCGGGTAAAAAAGATGTGGTTTACCTGCAGGATCACCAGGATTTCCTGTTGTTCGAAGAGGGCAGCCTGTATCGCCTGGCGCAGCGCATTGTTGACCTGGCGATGGAAAAGAACCAGGATTATGAAAGCATCATGCAAACTGCGACCAGCGAACTGATCATCCGCCTGAGCCAGACACACTCTTGCGAGCTGCTGCTCAAGAGCGCCAAGGTGCCGCAGGTCACGGATCACTTTTTGACAGCAGTCGATTACATACAGGCCAACTACACGCTTCCGATTACTATTGATACCTTATGTTCCATCGCCTGTATGAGCAAGGCAGTGTTGTTCCGGAAATTCAAAACAGCCTTTGGTGTTACTCCCCTGGAGTTCATCCTCAGGAAAAGAATTGATGCGGCCCGACAGCTATTGGACAGAGCCGAACACTACAGCGTTAAATTCATTTCTGTACAGTGCGGTTTTAACAACGAGAGTTATTTTAACCAGGTGTTTAAACGCGAAACCGGCACCACGCCCCTTTCTTATAGGAACAGAGCCTTAAAATAATCTGCTGTAATACTTCTTTCTGTCTGCATATCGATGTCTTTTTGAGGCTTAGACTCTAAGAGATGTAACCAGTATTTTTTAGCGACTATCCTGTTATAAACTGTTACAATCGTGTTAGACCTGCGTCATGCGGGTCAATAAATTTGTTGTACAAATAAAAACACGCAGGCTATGACAACGTACAAATTCATGATTGACGGTAAAGCGATCGATTCCGGAACATCGTTCGAAGTAAAAAACCCTGCAACAGGGAAGGTAATCGGTTCCGTTGCTGTGGCAACACCCGATGATGTAATGCATGCAGTGCAATCGGCTAAAGCCGCGCAACGCGATTGGGCTGCCAAAAGCGACGAGGAACGGAAGCTGATATAAATGGATGTGTCGGGAGTGCTTTCGGAGCATAGCCAATACCTGGCCGAATGGATTACCAAAGAACAGGGTAAGCCACTGGCCGGACCGGGTTCCCTGTTTGAAATGCAGGCCTGTGTGGGTTGGACCCAGGTGCCGGCTTCCCTTGACCTCCCTGTGGAGGTTGTGTTTGAAGACGATTCCCGCCGCGATGAGCTGCACCGCAAGCCACTGGGCGTGGTCGGTGCTATTACTCCCTGGAACTGGCCGCTGATGATTGCGATCTGGCAGATCATTCCTGCCTTGCGTGCCGGAAATACCGTGGTGATCAAACCTTCAGAATATACCAGCATCGGTACGCTGGAAATGGTGCGCCTGATGAATACGGTACTTCCTGCCGGTGTGCTCAACATTATTACCGGTGATGGAAAGATAGGTGCCCTTTTAATTGAAAATAA
>DATJDO010000248.1:0-3877 GCA_035497375.1 Chitinophagaceae bacterium
CTTGTGGAGATTATCCCCGCTGTGCAAACCCGCCCCGGGCTGGCAGAAGAAGTAAAGGCTATGGTGAGTAGTTGGGCAAAGCTGCCGGTACTCACTAAAGACACACCGGGCTTTATCGTCAACCGCGTAGCGCGTCCTTTCTACAGCGAGGCCATCCGCATGTATGAAGAAGGCCTGGCCGACTGTGCCACGATTGACGCTGCAATGACTACGATTGGTGGTTTTAAAATGGGCCCCTTTACGCTGATGGACTTTATCGGCCACGATGTGAATTATCGCGTCACGGAATCCGTATTCCAATCTTTTTTCTACGACCCCCGATTTAAACCTTCACTGAGCCAGAAGCGCCTTTTCGAAGCCGGATACCTGGGCAGGAAAACAGGTAAAGGTTTCTACGATTACACAGAAAATGCAAACACTCCCACAGCAAATACTGACACCGCCCTGCAACACAAAATCGTGAACAGGGTGTTGGTCATGCTGATCAATGAAGCCGCAGATGCGCTGTTTTTGAATATTGCCAGCCGGGAAGATCTGGAAACTGCCATGACCAAAGGTGTAAATTACCCCAAGGGTCTGCTGGCATGGGGTGACGAGATCGGCTGGGCATCGGTGCTGGAACAGCTCGATGAGCTTTATCATTATTACCACGAAGACCGCTACCGCGCCAGTCCGCAAATCAGGAATTGGGTAAACGGTGCAGGCAAAAACCGGTAAAAAACGGTAGCCGACACGACAACCATCATTTGAATATTATCTGTACTTTTGAAAATAGAACAATTTCTATTTTCAAAAAAAACATCGTATGGATCAATTCAAGAATTTCGACTGGCTATACCAGGCCGCAACAAATTATGGTTTAAAACTTTTAGGCGCCATTATTGTCCTGCTCATCGGCTTCTGGATCGCTAACCGCCTGAGCACAGTCATAGAAAAACAGGTGTCTAAAACAGACCTGAGCATTTCGCTGAGGAAATTTCTGTCCAGTCTCGTCAATATTGTCTTCAAACTATTGGTGGTACTTGCCGCAATGACCACCATGGGTGTTGAAACAACGGCATTTGTAGCACTGCTGGGTGGTGCCACCATTGGTGTAGGCATGGCACTACAAGGCAGCCTGTCCAACCTTGCCGGAGGCCTCCTGATTCTTTTGTTCAAACCCTTTAAAGTCGGCGATGTGATCGAGGCCCTGGGCAGCACGGGTGAAGTAATGGAAATCTCCATATTGCAGACCATACTCCTCACTCCGGACCGTAAAACAATTATTCTCCCGAATGGTAATGTTTTCAATAACCCTGTCGTCAACTATTCCAAAGAAGGGATCAGGCGTGTTGATGTGGGCATACAAATGGCTTACGAAGCAGATTTCAATTCGGTACGAGTGGTATTGCTTGAAGTACTGCAGCAGGAGCCACTTCTGATCAGCGACCATGGGTACACTGTTGAAATCGCAAAGTTCGGTGAAAGTGGCATCAGCCTTGCCATGAATGCTTATTGCAAGACAGAAGAATACCTGGATGCATTGTGGAAACTGAACAGCGCAGCCAAAAAGGCTATGGACCATCACGGGTTCAAAATCCCATTCCCACAACGGGAACTGTATATCAAAACAATGGGAAACATAAGCAGCGACATCAGCACAAAATCTTAGACTGCCGCTTCATCAACAGCCTTGCCTGGCTGACCGTACCGTGTTTCCGATACCAAGGCATAGCGTAAAAAGTAAAGAGAGGGGCATTGTGCCCCTCTCTTTACTTTTGTTTGTCCGGCACTCGTCTATTTACCAGACATTTTAGTAATCCTTTGCTGGCCGATCAGTTGGTCATTATGACTCAATACCAGGATATACAGGCCATCAGGGTAATTCCCCAGGTCAATTTCACGTGCAGCTTTGACGCTCATGATAAACTTACCGGTTACATCTTTTACGGTTACATCCGGCGCCAGCGCTCCTTTGATGTATACAATACCTTTGCTGGGGTTAGGATAAATCATCAGCTCACCTTGTCCGGTTGCCGCTTCAATGCTCAGTCCGTCGCCATAAAGTTCGATCGGGTCAGATGTACCGGTACAGCCATTTGCATCCCGCACCACTACCCTGTACATACCGGCTAAGGTAGCAGCAAAGCTCTGCGCTGTACTGACAGTATCTTTACCATTGCGGACCCAGTAGTAAACCGGGTAAGAAGAGGTACCGATTGTCGTTCCGGACCTGCTGATCACCGGAACCGGCGAAGGCAGGATCGTCACAGCAATCTCGTTGGACATGCTGACACATCCGTCTGCGTTTCTTACTTTGACCCTATACGTTCCTGAATTCCTGATCAGCTCGCTGCTGTCATTCATATCCACCACGGTCGATCCCCAACGGGTCCATTCATAGCTGTAGGCGCCTGAACTGGCTTTCAGCAGCACCCCTTCATCCTCACAGGCCGTGGTCGTAACGCCCGGTACACTGAGCACAGCCACAGGATTAGGCCGGACTTCAATTTTTACGCTGCGCGAAACGGCCGGGCAAAGGGATGCGCCGTCAAATGCTTCTATACGATACGCTCCTGTTTCCCTGGCCAGGAACACAGTGCCCGTTGCACCAGGGATGTCCATATTGTTCTTTGTCCATTGGTAAGAAAGGCCCGTTTTGCTGCCGCTGGCCGTTAGTGCCACCGTACTGCCTTCACAAATAAACGTGTCGGAAGATACACTCATCATCACCGAGTAGCCCGGATCAATCACATTGATGGTTACCTGGCTTGTATAAGATGGGCAAGGTAAACCCGGTGCAGTGGCCCGCGCCATATAGGTTCCGGGTTCCGTCGCCGCAAAATCACTGAATTTCCAGCCTGGTATCACCGTACTGTCTGCAAGCATCCAGTCATATATACTGCCGGTATAGTTTGTGGCATTTAACTTCACGGTATCACCCAGGCAGAAAGATACCGGTGTTGCAGGAGGGTTAATTTCTATAGGAGGATGGGCCGCAAGTAAAGGCAATGCGTAAGCAGCAGTAAAATTACTGTCATTGGTATTCGCGCACAACACCCTCATACGGTATTCAAAACCACCCAGCGAATCCGCACTCAGTACATTGGTGTCTGCGCCGGAGACATTGGTCCATATCGCACCCGGAGCAGAAAGGTCACGTCTTTGCCACTGGTACCGTATGCCGCCGATAGATGCAGCAGTAGCACCGGTAGTGATCAATGTCGTGTGGTTACCCGGGCAGACACCGGCGCCCGCGGCTACAGTCCCACTGATACTGCCTGCAACAGGCATACCGCTACAGGGCCTGATCTGTATGCCGATATCGTCGATACTCAGATACCAGGGCGAAATCGTTGCGACGCAATTGATACCAAAATAATAAGTACCTGTTGAGGGGGCAATGAAAGTATCCCGGTATTGCAGGTAAGTAGTATTCGTAGGATTACTGATGCTTTTCAGCGCTGTGGTCATACTGACAGCAGCAGGCGCTGCCCCCAGCTTGACGCCCAGTGTATTCCAGCCGGTATTACCGTCGGTAATGTACCAGAAGGATATAATATATTGATAGCCGCCCTCAAACTTCAGACCAGGGGAAAACAGGTAATCGTTGGCACTGTAGCGGAAAGCAGCAAACTTACTGCCCCCCGGTGTATGATTCAGGCGATTGTACAAAGTAAGCGGTGCTGTATAGCTTTGTACCAGGGTTCCGGGAGCAGTAGCGCTCATGCAAACCGGGAATTCATTGGGCCTGGTGATCGATTCGAAATCTTCAAAATACGGCATTTCATAAGGACCGGTCACCACCTTCACAATGGGGCTGGTTGTTTTAAGTCCAGAATTTGTGCAGGTCACAATACAGCGGAAATACGTGGTGACACCGACCGTACCTGTTTTG
>DATJDO010000249.1:0-9821 GCA_035497375.1 Chitinophagaceae bacterium
CACACAGCCTTCTTTGTTCACCCCTTTGACCACATAAGTCATGTCGCGGCTGGAGTTGAACACAGGGGCAGGGCAGTCGCCACAGCTCAGGCTGTCCGTCGGTTGCCAGATCCATTTTACCACATCTTCGCTAAAGACAGGCAGCACCGTGTACGGGATGTTCATCCGCACTGTGGTGTCGTAACCTCTAACCACAGGCGTGGGAATTACCCCTACCTTCACCTTACCTGAAGTATCAGGACAGGCATTGCCGGAGGCTACCGTAGCGGTATAAGTAGTCGTCTGTTCGGGTTTGGCTTTGGTCACAAAGCTTTCCGGGCGGCCCAGGCCAGTGGCCGGAGACCATTTGATCGAAGGAGCGTCGGAGTTCACGAACAGGGCAGCAGAGTCTACAGCGCAGACAGCCGTATCGGATACAATAGCAAAAGAAGGCCTTTTGTCTACCTGCAGCACCAGGGAGTCGGTAGTCGTACAGCCATTGTCTGTAGAGGCTGTGAGGTAATAGCGACCTACGTCAGAGAATTGGACATTGCTGATCTTCAGCGACTGGTCTACCTGGTTGATGCCATTACCGCTCCACAGGTAGCTGATACCTGGTTCACGCAGGATATTCACCACCAGGTCGGTATTCTGACACAAAACATAGATATCCTTGAATTGCTGGTGCTTCGGGGTAGGGGTAATGATCAGGTTGGTGGTGGACGGTGTATACACGCATTCGCCTACCTGTACCCTCAGGGTATAGGTACCACCGGAGTTTTCCGTGGTGGTAAAGGTTGGATTCCTGTCTGTAGAGCTGAAGCCATCGGGTCCGGACCAGCTGTAGGTAGCACCGGGTACAAGCGTAGCTGTAAGGGCGGCTGCTGCATTCACACAAAGGGGGCCATTGTTGTTTACCGCAGGACCAGGGGGAGCGGGGAAGTTCAGATTCACCGGGCCAAATACGGTATTGCTTTTACAGCCATATTGGTTGATGACGGTGATGGCAGTATAAGCACCATTGCCCAAATCGGGAATCACTAAGATACCACTGGCATTGGCAGTGAGTGTCAGCTCCGGTTGTGGCTCTCCGTCCTTATCGTATACGAGTTTAAAGGTTTCCCCTATTCCGTCTACTTTCATACGGATGCGGCCGTCTTTGCCTCCGCAATAGGAAGGTGAGGTGAAATCCATCAACTCTAGCTTCGGAAGAGGGTTTACGGTGACGGTAATGGGTGTGCGCTCACTTTCGCAGATGCCGTTGATCTGGGAGGCATAGTAGGTAAAGGTGCCGACAGCGTTGGTGGCAGGAATCAGTTTCGTTGCCGGTGTGCCTCCGGATGCTGTAGTATAATACCGCATTGTTGCGCCTGCCATCGGCTTGCCTTCCAGCGGAAGCGCAGAATTCAGGCGGCAATAAGTAAGCGGGGAAGTCACTGCAGGCGGATCGGGAATAATGTAGGGCATCACGGTTATAATCATTGAATCAAGGCAGCTGACCGCTTCTGAAGGACGCACCACATAGGTAGTCGGGGTGTTGGTCAGCGTGATTTCATTCAGGGTGCCGGTCGTGTTTTTCATGCCGGGACGGGCGTCCCAGGTCCAGGAATACTCATCACCACCACCAATGTTTAATGCTTTTATTTCGTCGGCTGCGGTTTTGCTTCTGCAAATCTTAATGGTATCGCCGGATTCATATTGCTTGCCTTCGTACATCCATACCGGCGCCATATCGGCAAAGGCTGAATCAAGGTCGGCTGTGCTCAGTACATAGGCCATGAAGAAGCTGGTACTGTCTCCGGGTTTGATCACGGGAATGTGAAAAACCAGGCCTGTAGCGGCATCGCTGGTGTCTTTGTCTTGCAAGTCAAACAAATAGGTAGGGGATAAAGTAGGGTCTTCCCTGTGCAGGCGACTGGGTGAGTCATTTACGGCAGGGAAAAGCACACCGTTCAGGATGTAGGGTTTTGCGCGGCAGTCTTTGGTACCTATGCCCAGGTACACGTTATAGTCTACCGTATCGGGAGCCCCAGGTTTGACAACGGTCAACATCCCGATAGCTGAAACCAGGGAGCGGGCTTTAGGGTTAGGGAGTTTATAGACGATCTCGTTTGCTGTTGTTGCGCCCCTGCTGGTAATAATACCCGGAATCGTTCCGGTAGGGCCCATTGTAGAGGTATTATCCGGATCGAGTGTCCGGTCATAATAGATGTCCTTTATATCAGAGGATGTAGTGTTCTTTAAAGTGACTTTGATGATGAAATAGACTTTTTCCTTACGTAAAATGGTCGTTTGCCTGATGGCAAGGCCTTCAAACGCTCCTTCCCATACGGCGATCTTACGGTCTCCGGTCTCCGTAAGGGATACATTGCTGCCGGTAAGTCCACCGGTGAGTGCAGCAATATCCAGCCAGGCTTTGGCCCATTTGTTGCCTACCTGTATATCCCAGCCTTCCTGTTCTACACCCGGCACAAAATAATCACCGCAATAATTGGGTATGCCCACAGTCCAGCCATCTTTGTCGGGGTCAGCAACAAAACCCAGCCTGGGCCCAGGTGTACGGCCATGATAACCTGCGGGTGCAGCAGCCCTGGTGCCGTACCATCCGCCCGCTCCGACACCTACTTCAACGTAGTCTCCCTGCATAAACAGGTCGGGTGCTATCAGTTGTGCTTTTAGTACAGGACTGTACAATAAAATGAAGCTTAAGAAGATGAGCGGGTAGAGAACTCTATTCATTATTACAGATTTTATTATGATAAAAATAATATTTTTTGCTGACGCTTTACGACTTCTAGACGGTAAAGACCATAAAAAAGTTGGGGCTATATGGCCCCAACGTCAAAAAAATAATAGAAAGTTCGGTAATCAGGGCTTCAACGCCGCTTTTTTCTTTTCAAGCAACAGCAATTCATCCCGCCATTTGGCCGCTTCCATAAAGTCGAGGTTTTTGGCTGCCTGTTCCATGGTTTTTTTCGCTTTAGCGATCGCCTTATTGATCGAAGCGGCATTTTCATAGCTCACTTCGTCTTCGGCCGCTATATTTTCCACCGGTTCTGCCACAGCATAGGGACTATGCTCGTCGTACCCTTTAATGTCCAGGACAGAAGTCTGGCGGAAGATCTGCTCTGTAGACTTACGCACGGTAGTAGGGGTTATGTTATGCTCCATGTTGTGCTTCTTCTGCTTTTCGCGACGGCGCGTGGTTTCGTCCATCGTGCGCTGCATGGATTCCGTAATCTTATCGGCGTAAAAAATAACCAGTCCGTCGGCATTCCTTGCAGCGCGTCCGGCCATCTGTGTCAGTGAGCGCTCGTTGCGCAGGAATCCTTCTTTGTCGGCGTCAAGGATGGCCATCAGGGTTACTTCCGGCAGATCCAGGCCTTCCCGGAGCAGGTTCACGCCTACCAGCACATCAATTTTGCCCAGCCGCAGGTCGCGCAGGATCTCCACGCGGTCGAGGGTATCTACTTCGGAGTGGATGTAACGCGACTTGACTTGTATGCGGGAAAGGTATTTATCCAGCTCTTCGGCCATGCGTTTGGTGAGGGTGGTCACCAGCACGCGTTCCCCTTTTTTGACCCTTTTGTCTATTTCATCCAACAGGTCGTCGATCTGGTTGACACTGGGGCGCACTTCAATAGGCGGGTCCAGCAGGCCCGTAGGGCGAACTACCTGCTCGGCGATCACCCCTCCCGTCTTTTGCAGTTCATAATTGGCCGGTGTGGCACTGACAAAGATGACCTGGTTCAGTTGCTGCTCAAACTCGTTAAAGTTCAGCGGCCGGTTGTCCAGTGCAGAGGGCAGCCTGAAACCAAAATCTACAAGGTTCAGCTTCCTGGAGCGGTCACCTCCGTACATACCGCTGATCTGCGGCACAGTCACATGGCTTTCGTCGATCAGCATCAGGTAATCGTCGGGAAAATAGTCGAGCAGGCAGAAAGGGCGCACACCAGGCATACGACGGTCCAGGAAACGGGAATAGTTTTCAATGCCCTTGCAAAAGCCAAGCTCCTGTATCATTTCCAGGTCGTAGTTTACCCGTTCTTTGATACGCTGTGCTTCAATGTTCTTGCCGATACTGGTGAAGTACGCTACCTGTGCACTCATCTCATCCTGTATTTCCCGGATGATCTCGCCCATCAGGTGTTTGGGAGCGATGTACAGGTTGGCCGGGAAGATAGCGACATGATCCAGGGTCTGGATACGCTTACCGCTTTCAATCTCAAAGCGCTCAATCTCCTCTATTTCGTCGCCGAAAAAGGTAATGCGGTAACCGAAGTCGAGATAGGGCAGGTTAATGTCCACGGTATCGCCGTTGACACGGAAGGTGCCGCGTGTAAACTCTCCCTGGCTGCGCATATACTGGGAATGGACCAGGCCGTGGAGGAATGCATTCCTGCCGAAGTTTTCGCCGCGTTGGATACGCAGAATGCTGTTTTCATATTCCATCGGGTTTCCCATACCGTAAATACAGGATACCGAGGCGACCACAATGATGTCCCGGCGGCCGCTGAGCAGGCTGGAGGTTGCCCTTAGCCGTAGTTTCTCCAGCTCTTCGTTGATGGCCAGGTCTTTTTCGATATATACGTTCTTGGTCGGAATGTAAGCTTCCGGCTGGTAGTAGTCGTAGTAAGAAACGAAATACTCTACTGAATTATCCGGGAAAAACTGGCGGAATTCGCCATATAGCTGGGCCACCAGTGTTTTGTTATGCGTCAGGATAAGCGTAGGTTTCTGCACGGCCTGTATCACATTGGCCATGGTGAAGGTCTTCCCGGACCCCGTTACGCCCAACAGGGTCTGGAAAGCTTCGCCTTCGTTGATGCCCTCTACCAATTGTTTGATCGCAGTGGGCTGGTCTCCTGCCGGCTGGTATTCGCTGTGTAAGTTAAACTGCATGGGTTTCTGATTTTTCTGTCACGGCGGCGCCGATCCAGCCTTTTTGCAGCAGGTATTCTGCAATCTGGATCGCATTTGTTGCCGCGCCTTTGCGCAGGTTGTCCGCCACGATCCAGCAGTTCAGGGTATTGGGCTGGGACTCATCTCTTCTCAGGCGGCCCACAAATACTTCATCCCTGTTGGTCGCATACAAAGGCATGGGGTATTCTTTGTTAGCAGGGTTGTCCTGCACTACAATGCCGGGAGCCTGGCTGAGTATGTTGCGTACTTCGCCCAGTTCAAAATCATTGTTGAATTCGATATTCACGCTTTCGCTATGGCCACCCATTACCGGTACGCGCACACAGGTTGCGGTCACTTTAATGCTATCATCGCCCATGATCTTGCAGGTTTCCAGTACCATTTTCATCTCTTCTTTGGTGTACCCGTTTTCCTGGAACACATCAATCTGTGGCAGCAGGTTGCAGTCGATCGGGTAAGGGTAAACACTGCTGACCTGTGTACCGGCACGTTGCTGCAGCAGTTCATCCACCGCTTTCTGACCGGTACCGGTTACTGACTGGTAGGTGCTCACCACTACGCGTTTGATCGTATAGCGGTCGTGCAGCGGTTTTAATGCCATCACCATCTGTATTGTAGAACAGTTGGGATTGGCTATGATCAGGTCTTCTTTGCCCAGTGCGTCGCCGTTCACTTCCGGAACAACCAGTTTTTTTGTAGGGTCCATGCGCCAGGCAGAGGAGTTGTCAATCACATAACAACCCACTGCGGCAAACAGGGGGGCCAGTTCCAGGGATGGGCCGCCACCGGCAGAAAATAAAGCCACATCCGGTTTTTGAGCAATCGCTTCAGCTGCAGACACTACAGGATATTCCTTGCCCTTAAAGCTTACCTTCTTACCCAGTGACCGTTCAGAGGCAACGGGTAATAATGTGGTTAAAGGAAAATCCCGCTCTTCGAGCAGGCGGAGCATGCTGCTGCCCACGAGGCCTGTAGCGCCAATCAGTGCTATTTTCATAAATGGAATAAAATTGAAAAATGAATCGGTAAAATTAAGGCTTTTCAAAAACCACCGCTCTTATTTACGCGCAGGGTTTATGAAATTTTAATAAAAATTGTTTAAAGAAATATCCATGCAGCCTAAGGACAGCAGTTCACCAGAGCCTTAAATCGGGCGGAAACAGGGGCCGCAAGGCCTTACTTCATATGAGAGCATAGAAAAATGAAAAAGAAAATTAATTAAATTAAGTTGTTAATTGTTGATAATCATTAAACTAAATGGTTTTATAGCTCATTTTATCTTGTTTTAATCTATATTTTTATAGAGTCTTAAAAATGATACTATGAGAAAGCTATACTTGTTTTGCCTGTCTGTAATGACTTGTTTCTGTGCACGCGGACAGTACAGTTTGTCAGGAATGGCTTATCATCAAAATTTCGATTCTTTACAGTCAGGACTGCCGGAAGGCTGGTCAACGGATTCCGATGCGACAGATATGTCTTTAGGAGCTGCGGTCATGCTGAACGCAACGCCCTCTACTGCCACACGATGGAACAATGCCGGTGGCGGATTTAAGAATGTGGCATCTGCCAATGGCTTTACGAACTATAAATCGGCTTCGGCTGCCTTGCAGCTTTCTGCCACAGACAGGGCCCTGGGCTTAAGGCAGACCGGTAGCTTTGGCGATCCGGGTGCTGCCTTTACCTTCCAGATCGATAATACGTTCCGCCTGGGTGATTTTGAACTGAATTTTAAACTACAAACCCTGGATTCCAATTCGGGGCGTAGTACAGAATGGCTGGTTCAATATGCCATCGGTGACAGCCCGCTTGTGTTTACGACGCAGGCTGCTTATCGGACGGGGGGATTTACCTTCGAAAATAATGCTGTTGCCGTCAGCTTCGGATCTTTGCTAGACGATCAGCCAGAACGGGTATGGATCAGGATTGTAGCACTTGCTGCCAGTACAGGTGGCGGCTCCCGGACGACGACTGCTATCGATGATTTTGAACTCAGGTGGACAGGTGTGGCCAGCCCCGGATACCGGCCCCTGGCGCAGCAACTGTTCCCGGCTAAGGGTGCCGTAGCTATAAAACCCGGCAGCATATTGTCGGTAAAGTTTTCCCGGCACATCAGCTTGGGGGCTACAGGAGCTATCCGGATCAAAAACGAGACAGACAATACTCTGGAAGTGATTCCTGCCGGTTCTGCGTCTTTAAGTGTCAGTGGCAGGTACTTGTTGATTGCCGGTGTATTGCTGGAATATGAAAAGACGTATCATGTTACCTTCGATTCGTCTATTGTGGATACTGCGGGAGCTGCTACTTATGCGTTGGAAGATACCAGCAGATGGCGATTCACAACCGCTCCGCCCTTGGGTATCCGGGAGCAGTCAGATGCTGCGCGCTGCCTCGTTATCGATAAGGGTAATGGAAGAGCAGAGTTGCTGTTGTCCGGTATCGTCCCCGGCGCATATACCATTATACTCTTTAATGCTTCAGGTCAGCAGTTCAGTACAAGAGCGCTTACGCTGACTGCTGTTCAGCAGGCCTTCAGTTTTCACGATGTTGAGTTGCCTCCGGGTTTGTATGTAATCAGGGTTTATAATAAGCGATCGGAATGGGTACGGAAGTTTATCATGAGGTGATAAAATCTATATGATTTCAAAAACCTTATCGTTTATCGGAATAGGTTTACCTACTTTTACAAGTTCAAAGTAATAAAGTAATCAGGCAATGGCACAATACAGCGTCGGGGATGCACTAAAACGGCTGATTGCCCAATCCGGTTGGGCAGATAAGCTGCATGAATATCGTGTGAAGGAAGAGTGGGAACAGATCGCAGGGGCTACCATTGCGCGGTATACCGAAAAAATACAGCTGAGAGACCGGGTATTGTACCTGAGTACCGATATTGCCCCGCTGAAGCAGGAACTCCTGTTGGGGAAGGAAAGTCTGATCCGGAAAATCAACCTTCATTTTGCTGAAACGGTGGTGCTGGACATCAAAATTCGCTAAAAACAAGTTCTCTTAAAAGAGAACAATCGCTATAATCTGTTGATTATCAATAATAGATTTTTTGAAATAATTTCTAAAAAAGATTTTCATATAACGAATTGGCGTACCTTTGCCCTCCGAAAAATAAAAAAATAAGGATACAATGTCTCATTTTACTACAGAACAAAAAGCAAATATTTTTAAAGAATTTGGTGGCAACGAAAAAAACACCGGTTCTATTGAAGCGCAGATCGCGATGCTGACACAACGCATCAACCACATCTCTCAACATCTGAAGAGCGGTAACAAGAAAGACTTTTCTTCTAACCGTGGTCTGATGAAAATGGTAGGTCAGCGTAAACGCCAGTTACAATACCTGAGCCGCACCAACCTGACGAGCTACCGTGCTCTGATTGAGAAGCTTGGTCTGCGTAAGTAATAATTAGATAATATGGCTATTCTCAGCAGCAATGTTGGGAATAGCTTTTTTATGCCCGTAATTTTTTATCTTTGATGCGGTAAAAATAAAACAGAGAAGATAAATTACAGGGAATGCGACTTTAGTATAGCTTGTTCTGCATAAATATTTCCCATTTGCTATAAAAGACGCGGCATAGCAAATGTTCGCTGCAAAAGCCCGCATTTTTGATGACACAATTTAAAACAAGCAATCTTTATGACGCTTAACCCAACTTCCGTATCATTTAAACTGAATGATGGACGTGAAGTAACAATCGAAACGGGCAAACTTGCCCGCCAGGCTGACGGAGCTGTAACCGTACGACTCGGCAACGCCATCCTCCTCGCTACCGTGGTAGCCAACCAAGAGCCTAAACCAGGCCAGTCTTTCTTCCCGCTTACTGTTGATTACCAGGAGAAATTTGCTTCTGCAGGACGTATTCCCGGATCTTTCTTCAAAAGAGAAGGCCGTCTGAATGATTACGAAGTCCTGATTTCAAGACTGATAGACCGCGCCCTGCGCCCTTTGTTCCCAGAAGATTATTATTGCGATGTACAGGTATTGGTTTCTTTGATTTCTTCGGATATCGAAGTCATGCCGGATGCGTTGGCTTGCCTTGCAGCATCTGCAGCATTGGCTGTTTCCGATGTGCCTGTACAGGAAATTATTTCTGAGGTGCGTATAGCACGTATTGATGGTGCATTCCAAATCAACCCTACACGTAGTGACCTGGCAAGAGCGGATATGAATTTTATCATTGCCGCTACGGAAAAGAATATCATGATGGTAGAAGGTGAGGCAAAAGAATGCCTGGAAGCCGACGTCGTGAAAGCAATTGAAATTGCCCACGAAGCCATTAAAGTGCAGGTAAAAGCACAACAGGAATTGAGAGACAAACTGGGATTGACCAGCAAACGTGAAGTTGTTCCTGTAGAAATCAACGAAGAATTAAAAGCACGTGTTGAAGCATTTGCTGCTGCAAGAATGCTGGAGATCAGCAAAAGCGGCCTGCCGAAACATGAGCGCAGCCACGGCTATAAGGCACTGTCTGATGACCTGAAAGCGCACCTGAGCGAAGGCCTTGAAGCTGACGGAGATCTGCCCGGTGATGTTTGGGGTGCTGCAAAACGTTATTTCGATGACTTGCAATACTACACCGTACGGAATATGATCCTGGACGAAGGTGTCCGCCTGGATGGTCGTAAGACTGACGAAGTGCGTCCTTTGTTTATGGAAATCGATGCATTGCCTTCACCACACGGTTCCGCACTGTTTACCCGTGGTGAAACACAATCGCTGACTACTGTTACCCTGGGTGCAAAAGAAAGCGAACTGCTGATCGAAACTGCTGCAACCTCTGAGTACCAGAAGTTTATGCTGCATTATAATTTCCCTCCATTTTCTACAGGTGAAGCAAAACCGATGCGTGGCGTAGGCCGTAGGGAAGTAGGACACGGAGCATTGGCAAAACGTTCTTTGGAGC
>DATJDO010000250.1:0-5019 GCA_035497375.1 Chitinophagaceae bacterium
CCCGGGTCTGTATCTTCTGCTGCGGGTGCAGTAGTGACCAGCAATGCATTTTGAACGATAGGGTTTTGAGGGTCTGACATCGGAACGATCTCATTGTCTCTTTTACCATCTGCCGCAAAAGTGTAGAGCTGCAGGTCGTAGTCTTCAATC
Organism: Chitinophagaceae bacterium; assembly: GCA_035497375.1. GTDB lineage: Bacteria > Bacteroidota > Bacteroidia > Chitinophagales > Chitinophagaceae > Rurimicrobium. The sequence continues at coordinate 151 of DATJDO010000250.1, forward strand.
ATTTTGATCAGCTTCTGGGCATAGGCCGGGTTGGTGGCATAACCGCATTTTTTCAAACCTTTAGCCCAGGCCTCATAGTCTGCACGCTCCAGTGCGAACAGCTCTGCATAGCGTGCCGATTTTTTGAGGTAGTCGGAATGGTCTTTGTAAGAATCGCGGGCAGTAGGGTATTTGCGGAAGCACTCATTCGGAGCATCGTCAGTATGTGCAAAAGTGGCGCCCTGCCATTCTTTTTTACATTTGATGCCAAAGTGGTTGTTGGCTTGCGTGGCCAGTTCGCTTTCTCCTGCGCCGGTTTCGTAGATGCCCTGGGCCAGGGTAATGGAGGCTGGTATACCTACTCTCTGCTGCTCTTCAATAGCCCAGGAGCCATATTGTTTGATATAAGACCTGGCTTTCTCGTCAAAAGATGTCTTTTGCGCCTGGGCGCCTAATGTTGCTGCCAGCAGGCCCAATACCAGTAATTTTTTTTTCATGTCACACACTTTTTTAATTGTTCACTTTCCTGATCACCGATATGCCATCGCGTACCGGTAATATCAGTACTTCCACTCTGTTGTCATTTTTTATTTTCAGGTTAAAACGGTGGATCGCCTTCTCGTTTTTCCCCTGCTGTTGCTCCGGCAGTAATACTTTGCCCTCATACAGCACATTGTCTGCTATAATCAACCCGCCAGGCTTCAGATCATCAATTACCAGGTCAAAATAGTGTTCATAATTTACTTTGTCCGCATCGATAAAGACCAGGTCCCATGCTTCTTTCAGCTCCATTAAGCAGGCTGCCGCATCCCCGAAATGGGCTACGATGCGGTCTGCACATCCTGCGGCTTCAAAATACTTTTCTGCAATCTCCCGCCGCTCTTCGTCGATCTCTATGGTGTGCAGTGTGCCTCCTGGGGCCAGCCCCTGTGCCAGGCAGATGGCTGAATATCCTGTAAAGGTACCGATTTCCAATATTTTTTCCGGCCGGACCATCTTACTGATCATCTGCAGCAGGCTGCCCTGTAAATGGCCCGATAACATCACCGCTTGCATTTCCTTCAGGTGCGTTTCCCGCTGTAAGGCCGACAATACCGGGAGTTCCGGGCTGCTCATACCGGTAGCATAGTCGGTGATCAGCTCATCAAACAGTACTTTTGTCATCCGGGCTTAGAAGTTGGGTTGCAGTTTGTGATCACTATAAAACTCCCGGATATAAGTCACCACTTCGTCGGCTGTGTCGAATATCTTGATCATTTCCAGGTCGCCCTCGCTGATGTTTTTTTCTTCAAGCAGCATGGTTTGCTGCATCCAGTCAAAAAGCCCTTTCCAATAGGCGCTTCCTACGCAGATCATTGGTGTCTGGGTAAACTTCTTGGTCTGGATCAGTGTCGCCACTTCAAAGAACTCGTCCAGCGTACCCCATCCTCCCGGCATCATGATAAAGCCCTGGGAGTATTTGGTGAACATCACCTTCCGGACAAAGAAGTAATCAAAATTCAGGTTTTTGTCTGTGTCGATATATTTGTTGGGGTATTGCTCGAAAGGAAGGCTGATGTTCAGCCCTACAGACCGGCCTCCCGCTTTGTGCGCGCCATTGTTTGCCGCTTCCATAATGCCTGGTCCTCCGCCGGATATGATGCCAAAGCCTTCTTCTGCCAGTTTCTCCGCGATTTCAGTAGCGAGTTTGTAGTATTTATGTTCGAAAACGGTCCTCGCCGATCCGAAGATCGAAATGCAAGGGCCAATTTTGGCCAGGTCTTCAAAACCCTGAACGAATTCAGCCATAATTTTAAAGATCTGCCAGCTGGAATGGGCTTTTGTTTCCGTCCAGTCCCTGAGTTTTAAGTTTTTGAATGTAGACATATGTAAATTATTTTTCTAATAAATAGCGGCGAAGATCAGATGCTTACTGATGCCGCCTGTTTCTTCGAGGAACACAAAAATAAAAGACCGAACGTCAAAGCGGCGTTAATGATCAGTAATTCGATACCGATCTTATAGCCGTTAAACAGGCTGCGGGACAGGCTGAGCATGGATGCTGCTGTTTCCCCGCTGACGCTGATACTTTTAAAATACCATTCCGGGTTGTTCGTAAAATCGATGGCGAAAGTGATCAGCAAGGCCAGTACGCAAAGCCAGAATGGTTTTTGCCCGCTGATACCGCGTTTGGTCACAATACCAAAAGTAAATAATCCCAGCAGTGGGCCATAGGTAAAGCCTGCAACCTTGAGCAGGATATCGATCAGTGAACCATTGTCCACTTCACGGAAGAAGAAAATGCACAACAGGAACACGACGCTGAAGCTCAGGTGAACGCGGTAACGGACATTGGCCCTTTTTCGCTCATCCCAATCGGCACGGCGTTTCAGGCCCAGGATGTCAATACAGAAAGAGGAGGTCAGGGCGGTCAGCGCGCCGTCTGCGCTGGGGAACAGGGCCGATACCAGCCCGATCAGGAAGATAACGGTAATGAAGAAAGGCAGCCCCGATTGTATGGCTATGGTAGGGAACAAAGCATCCCCGGCAGCGCCGATACCTTTACTGCCGGCATACAAGGCCAGCAAGCCGCCCAGCAGCAGGAAGATAAACACCACAACCATTTGCACAAATCCAAACAATAACATGTTTTTTCGTGCATCTTTTACATTACTGACACTGATATTCTTTTGCATCATCTCCTGGTCCAGTCCCGTCATAGCAATGGTGATAAATGCTCCGCCTACGATCTGCTTCAGGAAAAAGTTGGGCTTGCCGGGGTCCATCGCAAACATGTGTGTATAGTTCTTTTCCGCCATAGACTGCCAAACGGTACCCAGTCCCAGGTGCATTTCACTGAGCATATAGCCCACGCAGATGATCAGCGCCAGCAGCATAAAGGTAGTTTGCAGGGTATCGGTCCAGACAATCGTCTTTACACCGCCACGTAGTGTGTACAGTACGATCAGGCCCAGGATAATAACAGACGTGAGTTCGAAGGAGATGCCGATATCCTTCAGTACAAACGTTTCCAGTACCTTGATCACCAGGTACAGCCGCAGGGTAGCGCCCAGCGTGCGCGACAGGATGAAGAACAGGGACCCTGTCTTGTAGGCGCTGGTCCCCAGGCGCTGCTCCAGGTAGGTATAGATGGAGGTCAGCTGCATACGGTAATACAGGGGCAGCAGGATATACGCCACGGCAAAATAGCCCAGCCAGTAACCGATAGCCACCTGGAAATATTCAAAACCTTTGCTGCCCACGGTGCCTGGCACCGATATAAACGTCATACCGGACAGCGAAGTGCCGATCATGCCAAACGACACCAGCAGCCAGTTGGACTTACGGTTACCGATAAAAAAGGATTCGTTGTTCGAATGCCGGGAGGTATAAAAGGCTATGCCCAGCAGCAGGGCAAAATAAGCAAGGATGATAGCGATCAGCATGAAGGAAAAAGCATCGTTTTTTTAATGAGAAAGACTTTGTTCTGTGGGAACAAAGCCTTTTAAAGTAAGATCGGTATGCGGTTTAAAACCCGACGAGCAGGCCGATGCGGAAATCGAAACCGCCTTTGCCTGTTACATTGTAATAACTATAAGGGTCGTTGAGCACATCATACAATATGGTTGCATTGAAGGATGCCCTGTCACTGATCGGCTGCCGCAGCCCTACACCCAGCAATACGCTTGGGGACTTGATACTTTTCTTTTCATACAGGCCGGTAATATCATTGGGGTAGTATGTATCGAAGATATTGTACTCAAATTCGGTATGTACATAGATCGTTTGCCAGAAAAGATACCTGGCCCATACACCGCCGGAATAGGAGTTGAAGGAAAAGACATTGGTAGTAGCACTGGCCGGCAGGTAACTATAGTCGATCTTAAAGCGGTCGTAACTATAGCCCAGGCGTACACCGGCATAAAAGTTGTCTACCAGTTTATAGCCTACAATGGGTGCGATACCGACGCTGATCTGCTGGCCGATACCCAGGCGGAAGTCTCCTCCCAGTACCAGTTTGTCGCGGTCGAAACCTTTTTTCGCGCTTGTTTTTTTCGCGGTTTTACGGCCACTGCTGTTGTAAATATTTTGTGCCTCGCTTGTTGTGGCCAGCAGGCATACCATCAGGGTTAAAAGGATATTTCTCATTTTTATCAACTGTTACATTGAAGAACGGTAACGAAGTTAAGGGTTTTGCACTAAGCGGGAAGGGACTTACTTGCCAAATTTTTGTTTCAGAGCCTGCAGGGCGTCATTGATCGATGCCGGTTCTTTCTGCTCCTGTACCGGTTTCTTCCTGACCGGTTTGGCATGCAAGGGTGCTTCTTCTGTTTGTTTGATAGACAGGGCGATCCTTTTACGGGGAATATCTACCTCCGTTACTTTCACCATCACCTGCTGGTTCAGTTTCAATACCTCATTCGGGTCAGAGATGTATTTGTGTGCGATCTCAGAAACATGCACCAGTCCATCCTGTTTCACTCCAATATCCACAAAGGCGCCGAAGCGGGTCAGGTTGGTGACAATACCCGGTACGATCATACCCACATACACATCTTCAATACCGAAGATCTGGGCAAATTCAAATGCCTGCGCTTCGCTGCGCGGGTCAAGCCCGGGTTTTTTCAGTTCTTTCAGTATGTCCTGCACGCCCAACAGGCCCAGGTTTTCATTTGTATACTTCTGGGCTGCGATGGATTGTATCAGTTTTTCATTGCCGATCAGCTCCTGTACACTGGTGCCCAGGTCTGCAGCCATTTGTTCCACTACCGGGTACGATTCCGGGTGCACCGCGCTGGCGTCAAGCGACTGTTCGCCATCTTTCACCCTCAGGAATCCGGCACACTGCTCATAGGCTTTGGCCCCCAGGCGCGGCACTTTAAGCAATTGTTTCCGGTTGCTAAACCGGCC